>JAICHS010000047.1 GCA_025924775.1 Rhodanobacteraceae bacterium | reverse complement strand
TCCCTACGGCGGTGAACGCGACCTGCGTGCGCGGGTGCTGCGCCACGTGTCGCCCGCCTTCGCCGAGGATCCGGTGCGTATCCTGCGGGTCGCGCGCTTCCTCGCGCGCTTCGCGCCGCTCGGGTTCCACATCGCCGAGGAGACATTGGCGCTGATGCGCACCATGGTCGCCAACGGCGAAGCCGCGCACCTGGCGCCCGAGCGCGTGTGGGCGGAAACCCGCAAGGCGCTGGCCGAACCCGCACCCGCGGCATTCGTGGGGACCCTGCGCGAATGCGGCGCGCTGGCGGTGCTGTTTCCCGAGGTCGATGCGCTGTACGGCGTGCCGCAAAGCCCCGAGCACCATCCGGAAATCGATTGCGGCCGGCATCTCGAGCTGGTGCTGGACCAGTGCGCCGAGCTGGCGCCCGGCGACGACCTGGCCGGCTTTTGCGCGCTCACGCACGACCTCGGCAAGGCGCTGACGCCGCCGGACGAACTGCCGCGCCACATCGCCCACGATCACCGCGGCCTCGCGCCCGTGCACGCACTGTGCGAACGCCTGCGGGTGCCGGCCGAGCACGCGCAACTCGCCGAGCTCACGTGTCGCCACCATCTTGAAGCGCATCGTGCGCTGGAACTGAAACCCGCGACCGTGCTGAACCTGCTGGAAGCGTTCGACGCGTTCCGGCGCCCCGAACGCCTGGACCCGTTCCTGGCCGCGTGCATGGCCGACAAGCGCGGTCGCCTCCAGCACGCGCACGATGCCTATCCGCAGGCGGATTTCCTGCGCGCCACGCGGGACGCGGCCGCCGCGGTCATCGCCCGACCCTTTGTCGCCTCCGGTCTGCAGGGACCCGCCATCGGCGAGGCGGTGCGTCGCGCCCGCATCACGGCCATCGCCGCCGTACCCAAGCCCTGACCCGCGCCGCGCTTCAATGCGCCGCGGCAGGATGGCGCGGCAGCTCCGCGCGAAACAACCTGAAGGCGAACCCGGCACCGACCAGCGCCACCACGCCGAACAAGGCGAATGCCAACGGGAACCCGAGCGCCAGCGCGCCCTGGAACAACAGGCTGCCGAGGCCGAACCCGCCGAACAACGCGAACGCCATCATCGCGACCGCCTGACCCCGGCCGCCAGCGAGGTCGGTGGTGATGGCGGCGAGCTGGGGATGGGTCAAGTCGAATCCGAGCGAGAGCAGGATGATCGCGACGCGCACGCCAGTGAGCGGCGGTGTCGCCGCGAGCCACAACGCGCACAGGCCGGTCAGCACGACCCCCGCAGGGATGATCACCGAGCGCCCGTAGCGGTCCGCCAGTTTGCCGATGATGGGGCCAAACAGCATGCCGGGCACGCCGTAGCCCAGCAGTACCAGCCCGATGCCGGTTTCGTCCAGCCCGAAGCGCCGGTGCAGGTACACGCCCAGCCACGTGAATATGCCGGATTGCAGGATCGCGTTGAGCAACACGTAGCCGTAGGTGCGCCGCGCACGCGCAAGCTTCAGCAGGCTGGCGTAACCGCGCAGCACGGCGGACCACGGTGCGGCGCTGGCGGCGCGGATGCCGCGAGGCAGCACGCGTGCCGCCAGCATGGCCAGCAGCAACGCCACGCACGCGGCGGCGGTCACGAGAAACAGCGCCCGCCAGCCGATCACCGGCTCCAACAGGGCGCCCACCGCCGCACCCGCGGCCGTGCCGCCCGCGATCGATCCGAACAGGTAGCCCACGGCCCGCCCCCGCCGCGCAAACGGAATCACGTCGCCGATGAGCGTAAGGCTGATCGGCACGATGCCCGCCGCGGCGATGCCCGTGGCCACCCGCCAGCCAATGAACGTCCCCACGCGACCCGCCGTCGCCGTAAGCGCCGTCAGGACCACGAACGCCAGCAGCGAACCGAAGATTACGCCGTTGCGCCCGACGCGATCGGACAGCGGTCCCACCGCCAAGGTGGCCAGCGCCTCCGGGACGATGTACGCGGGTATCGCCAGGCCCACCCAATCCACCGGGCTGTGGAAGACCTCCGCGAGCCGCGGGATCAACGGCGCGACCATGAAGGTCTGTGCGAATACCAGAAAGGCGCCGGCGCACAGGCACGGCAACATCCAGCGTGATGCGGCCGCCGTGGCAGCCGCGCGTGATACACCCGTGTCCATTCACCCTGCCTGCTGCTGGCGCACGTAATGACGCGCCACCCGGGCGCGATTGCCGCAGGTCGAGCTTGCGCACCAACGCCGGCGCGGATTGCCGGCCACGAACAACAGGATGCAATCGGGATGCGCGCAGCGGCGCACCCGTGCCGCATCGGCGCCGGTCAGCAGCTCAAGCGCACTGCCCGCCAGTTGCCGCAGCAGGGTCGCCCGGCGTGCGCCGTCGCTGGCGGCACGCTTGCGCGGGCCACCGCGCGTCCATTCCAGCCGCGGCTGGGGCAGCGCAATCGCCAGGGCACGGTTGAGTCCACGCACAGCCGCGGCCGGCCCCGGTGTCCGCGCCACGTGTGCGCGCAAAAGCGGGTCCAGGACACCGCGCAACGCGATGACCGCGGCCAGGTCGGCCGCATCCGCGTGGCCGGTCCACGCGATGCGGGATCGCTCGGCGCGCAGCCACCGATCGAGCGCGCGTGGGCCGTCCAGCAGATCCACGTCGACGCCGCCCAGGTGGGCGCGGGTATTGACGAGATCCAGCGCAAGGGGTTCCCCGAGCAACGGGAAGGGACGGAAGGCGGTCATGTGCGCAAGCTGGCGGTCATCGATGGACGTTCAACTAATGGAAGTATACATTAGTCGGACGCATGGCGTGCAGCTACGCGGCGTGGCCGCGCGGACAAACCGGGCCGAGGCACCGCTGACGCGCCGGTCCGGCATGCGACACATGAACGATCGGAGGCTGGACAATGAGCAAGCGTTTGGGCATTTACGTATTCGATGGCGTCGAGGTGGTGGACTTCACCGCGCCGTTGGGCGTGTTCGCGGTGGCGCAGCGCATGGACCCGGAGCTGGACGCGTTCCTGGTCGGTGACGCGGCGGGCTCGGTCGAAGCCACGGCCAACTTCAAGGTGACGCCGCGCTACGCGCTCGACAACCACCCCGACATGGATGCGTTCCTGATTCCGGGCGGCATCGGTACCCGCCGCGAGATGCACAACGGGCGCCTGCTCGACTTCGTGCGCAAGCTGCCGCCGAAAACGCTCCTGGTGAGCGTGTGCACCGGTTCGTGGATCTACGGCGCGACCGGCCTTCTCGACGGCCTGAAAGCGACCAGCCGCAAGAACGGCGACCCGTCCGAAAAGCTGGTGCCAATCGACCGCCTTGCCAGCATTGCCCCGAAGTGCCAGATCGACCGGCACCGCGTGGTCGACACCGGCCGTATCCTGACCGCGGGCGGAATCTCCTCCGGACTCGAAATGGGGCTATACCTGTTGTTGAAGTTCGGCCACGACGACGCCTTCGTCGATGCGGTCGCCAAAGTCATGGAATACGAGCGCCAGTGGGCGTTGATGAAGACGGATCGCCTCGTCGTCGCCTGAGCCACCTCGTGGACGCGGCGGCGCTCCGGCGCCGCGTCCGCGGCACCCGCGGCGTCCCGCGATGATCCCCGCAGCCGCGGACATCTTCTGCGGCCATTGTTGCGGGCGGTCCGTAACGTGGACTGGTTGGTGCTGAGCGGCCAACGTCAGGGTTCCGGCCGCTTCGACCGCCACGTTCTGCCGACCCGTCCCGAAGCATCCGATGTTCCGGAACAGGCCCGAGGACCCCGGTGCCGCTACCATCGCGGAATTTACGCGGACGACAATCAGCGTGGCACGCGCAACCTATCTGCATCTGGACGTCTTTGCCGCCAGTCCCGGGGGCGGCAACCATCTGGGCGTGGTGCTCGGCGCCGCGCACTGGAGCAGCGCCGCGATGCAGCGCTTTGCGCGCTGGAACAACCTGGTCGAAACCACCTTCGTGCTGACGCCGACGCAGCCTGAAGCCAGCTACCGCATCCGCATCTTCACGCCCAGGCAGGAAATCCCGTTTGCCAGTCACCCGAGCATCGGCAGCGCCCACGCCGTGCTCGAAAACAACCTGGCGCAGCCACGCGACGGCTTGCTGTGGCAGGAATGCAGCGCGGGCGTGCTGCCCATCCGGCTCGAGGGCACGGGCACCGCGCAATCCCTGTTCCTGCGGCCGCCACCGGCACACATCGTCGACACCGGCCTCACTGCACATCCGCTGCTGGCGGCCGCGCTGCACGGAGTCGACCTCGGCCCGCTGGCGCCCGCGCTGGTCGCGGGCGGGCGCAGCTGGTGGTTGGCCGAACTTGCGAGCGAACCCGTACTGCGCGCCTGGCAACCCGATCACGGCGCCATCGCGGCGCTCGCGCGCGCCACCGACAGCCTGGGCTTGTGTGTGTTCGCACGCCGGGCGGCAGCGGCTCCCGCCTTGGCGGTACGCGCGTTTCCGGCCGGCGTCGGCATCACGGAAGATCCCGCCTCGGGTGCCGCCAACGGCTTGATCGCGGCCTATCTCGCGCAAGCCGAACCCGCCGGCGCATTCGCGGGCGGCTATGTGGTCAGCCAAGGCCGCGAGATGGGCCACGACGCCGAACTCATCGTCCGCATCGACGGCCGCGAAGTGTGGGTGGGCGGGCGCACGCACAGCGTGGTCCGTGGCGAGCTCGAGTGGGATCCCACCTGAGCTTCGCCCGGCGCCGGCCCGCCCAGCACGGCACCGTTCGGCCCGGGTAATCGAGGAACGGCAGGCTGTTGCCGCAGGCGCGAGCCTGCACTTGCGGTTTTCTTGAACTGCGGGGTACGACGGTGATGGTTAGGCGCGCCCGGCCAGCAACGCGTCGGCGCCCTGTTCACGCAGCTGGCGCGCCACCTCGCCGCCCAACGCCACCGGGTCGTCGCCGCGTGCCTCGGCGCGCAGGATGCGGCCATCGCGGACATCGCCCAGCAGACCGTAAAGCCGCCAAGAACCGTCGGCCAAGGTTTCGCACCACGCCCCCAGCGGCATGGTGCAGTCACCGCCCATTGCCGCATTGAGGGCACGCTCGGCGGCCACGCCGCGATGCGTTGCGGCATCGTCGAGGACACCTAGTGGTTCGATCACGCGCGTGTCGCCCCTGCGGACCTCGACCGCGATCGCGGCCTGCCCCGGCGCGGGCAGCCACTCCGGCGGCGCCAGCCGGGAGCGGATGCGCGTACCCAGTCCCATCCGTTCGAGCCCCGCCACCGCCAGGATGATCGCCGCGTAGTCGCGGCGATCAAGCTTGGCCAGCCGCGTGCCGACGTTGCCGCGCAGGTCGGCGATCGCGAGATCCGGCCGCCGTGCGCGCAGCTGCGCGGTGCGCCGCAGTGACGAAGTGCCAACCCGCGCGCCCCGCGGCAGGTCATCGAGCGTCGCGAAATCGTTGCTGACAAACGCGTCCGCGCAGTCCGCGCGCGCCAGGATCGCAGCCAGTTCGAACTGCGGGGCCAGCTGCGCGGGCACGTCCTTCAGCGAATGCACCGCAAGGTCGGCCTGGTCCGCCGCCAGGGCGATTTCAAGCTCTTTCAGGAACAAGCCCTTGCCGCCGATCGCCGCCAATGAGCGATCCAGCACCTCGTCTCCACGCGTGGACAGCGGCAACAGTTCCACGGCCATCCCGGGATGCGCGGCCCGCAGTCGTTTGGCCACGTGCTCGGCCTGCCACAGCGCGAGCGGGCTTTTGCGGGTGGCGATGCGAAATGGGGAACCGGACATGGGTGCGTGCGCCTTCGGCAACGTCGCAGTATCGCACCCCCGGGGCCGCGGCGCGGTGTTTCAGGCGTCGGTCCCGCGCAATCCGCGCACCGCAGCTTCCAGCTGCGCGGCGCCGCCGCCAGCGCCCTCAAGCGGTGCGCCCACCGCCAGTTCGATGCGCGCGCGGAAGCGCCGCGGCAGGCGTGCGCGACCCAGCGTCGAATCGCGCCGGCTCCACATGCTGCGCCACAGCCCGCGCAACGCCAGCGGCACGACCGGCACCGGATGCCGCGCGAGAATCTTCTCGACGCCGGGACGGAAGTGCGCGATCTCGCCATCCTGGGTCAGGCCGCCTTCCGGGAAAATGCACACCAGCTCGCCCGCGGCCAGCGCCGCATCGATGGCAGTGAACGCGCGCGCCAGCAGTTCCGGATTCTCGCGACTGCCCGCGATGGGTATGGCCTTGGCCGCGCGGAACACGAAGCTGAGCACGGGCACCCCGAAGATCTTGTAGTACATCACGAAGCGCACCGGTCGCCTGATGCTGCCCATGATGATCAGCGCGTCCATGAAGCTGACGTGGTTGCACACCAGCAGCGCGGCACCAGCGTCGGGCACACGGTCGAGGCCCTGCACGCGCACGCGGTACAGCACGCTGATGAGCAGCCAGTCCACGAAGCGCACCAGGAATTCCGGCACCAGCAGGAAAATCCACAGCGTCACCAAGGCATTCAGGGCCGCGGTCGCCAGGAACAGCTGTGGAATCGTCAACCCCGCCGCCAGCAGCCCGATGCCGAACGCAGCTGCGACCACCAGGAACACGGCATTGAGGATGTTGTTGCCCGCGATCACGCGCGACAGTTCGCCATGCGGCGTGCGGCTTTGCACCAGCGCGAACAGCGGCACGATGAAGAACCCCGCGAACAGCCCGAGCAGGGTCATGCAAACCGCAATCCAGCCGTTGCCCGGCTGCCCCAAGAAGGCCAGCCAGTCGAGTTCCACGTAGCCGGGATGCACGTGGCGCGCGACGAACAGCAGGACGCCGAACACCGTCATGCCCAGCGCACCCAGCGGCACCAGGCCGATTTCCACCTTGTGGCCTGACAGCCGCTCGCACAGCAGCGAACCGACGCCGACCCCGATCGAAAACAGCGCCAGAACCAGGATTTCCACGCTGGCGCCGCCACCGAGATACAGGCGGGTGTAATTCGGCAATTGCGCGGTCACCACGCCGCCGAAAAACCAGAACCAGGAAATGCCGAGGATGGCGTTGAACACCGCGCGCTGCTTGCCCGCCAGCCGCAGCACGCGCCAGCTTTCCGCGATGAAATTCCAGTTGAACTTCAGGTCCGGCGCCGCCGGCGGCACCCGCGGGATCGCAAGGCTGGCGGCCAGGCCAAGCAGCGCCACCCCCACCACCAGCGCCGCCGCCGCGAGCCACCCGAAGTGCGACGCGATCGCCGCGCCACCCGCGATCATCCCGACCAGGATCGCGAGCGACGTGCCGGTTTCGACCAGGCCGTTGCCGCCCACCAGCTCTTCGCGCTCGAGCACCTGCGGCAGGATCGCGTACTTGATCGGCCCGAACACCGTGGAGTGCAAGCCCATCAGGAACAGCACCACGAACAACAGCGTCGGACTGCGCGCGTAGAAGCCCCACGCCGCAACGGCCATCGCCGCGATTTCGAATACCTTGATCCAGCGGATCAACACCTGCTTCTCGTATTTCTCCGCCAGCTGCCCGGCACTCGCGGAGAACAGGAAGAACGGCAGGATGAACAACGCCGGCGCGAGATTGGAGTAAAACCCGATCTGGTTGGTCGTCAGCCCCAGCTGGAACCCGACCAGCACGATGGTCGCGTTGCGGAATGCGTTGTCGTTGAACGCGGCCAGCGACTGCACCGCGAAAAACGGCGCGAAGCGGCGCTTGCCCAGCAGGCGGAACTGGTTCATGCGACTCCCCTCGTGTTGCGTAAGGCCTGCCCAATCCGTGCAGTGCCCGCTGCGAACACCAGCGCGCTGACAGCCGGGCATCCCTCATGGCCCGACGACAGCGCGCAATCAAACGTGCGGCTCCAACGCCCGATGCCCGATGTCATGCCGGCAAAACGCGCCGTCAAAGTGGATGCGCCCGGCAGCGGCGTAGGCGCGCGTGCGCGCCTGCGCCAGAACGTCGCCCAGCGCAGTCACGCACAGCACGCGCCCCCCGGCGGTCACGATACGGCCTGCGGCATCCAGGTGGGTGCCGGCGTGAAATACCTTGACCGCATCGTCGCCAGCCGCCGCGTCCAGGCCCGTGATCACGTCGCCCTTTTGGGGACTGGCCGGGTAACCCCGCGCCGCCAGCACCACGCCCAGCGAGGGACGCGGATCCCACGTCGCTTCGGCGCGATCCAGCGTACCGGCCAACGCAACTTCGATCAGCCCGGCGAAGTCCGATTGCAGGCGTTGCATGATCGGTTGTGTTTCCGGGTCGCCGAAGCGCACGTTGAATTCGATGACCTTGGGCGCGCCCGATGGATCAATCATCAAGCCGGCGTAGAGGAACCCCGTGAACGGCGCACCTTCGGCAGCCATGCCGCGCAGGGTGGGTTCGATGATCTCCGCACGGATGCGCCGCTCGACCGCGGGCGTCACCACGGGTGCGGGTGAATACGCGCCCATGCCGCCGGTGTTGGGGCCGGTGTCGCCCTCGCCCACGCGCTTGTGGTCCTGGCTGGATGCCATCGGCAGGAAATGCGCACCATCGGCCATCACGATGTAGCTGGCTTCCTCGCCATCGAGGTATTCCTCGATCACGACACGCGCACCGGCGCCGCCGAACGCGTGCGCGCCCAGCATGTCGGCCAGCGCATGTTCGGCATCGGCCAGCGTCATCGCCACCACCACGCCCTTGCCGGCCGCCAGCCCATCAGCCTTGATGACGATCGGCGCACCATGCTCGCGCACGTAGTCGAGCGCGGGCTGCAACGCGGTGAAAACCGCGTAGTGCGCGGTGGGAATGCGGTGGCGCGCCAGGAAATCCTTGGTGAAAGCCTTGGAGCCTTCAAGCTGCGCCGCCGCCGCGGTCGGCCCGAAGATGCGCAGACCCGCCGCACGAAACCGGTCAACGATGCCCGCGACCAGCGGCGCTTCCGGGCCGACCACGGTGAAGGCGACGCGCTCGCCCTGCGCAAGTTCCAGCAGGCCAGCCAGGTCGCCCGCCGCCACCGCCACGTTGCGCATGCGCGGTTCACGGGCGGTGCCGGCGTTGCCCGGCGCGACGATGACCTCGGCCACGCGCGGCGACTGCGCCAGCTTCCACGCCAGCGCATGCTCGCGGCCGCCGGAGCCGATCACGAGGAGCTTCATGTTTGTGCCTGCGTCGCGAGCCAGCCGCGGATTCTAACCGGCCAATGCCGCCAGCAACGCCGCACGCGGCAGCTTGCCGGTCTCGCTGCGCGGCAGTGCCGCGACCAGTTTCAGCGGGCGCGGCAGGAATACCGCGTCAACGCCGCGCCGCAGCGCATCCAGGATCGTGCCCGCCTGCAATCCCGGTGCAACCGCCAGTGCGGCGATGCGGCGCACGCCCATCGCGTCGGTTTCATCCAGCTGGAACACCACCCCGTCGCGCACGCCCGGCACGGCCAGCAGCCTGTGGGTCAGGTCGCCCAGCGACGCGCGCTTGCCCGCGATCTCCAGCAGGTCGGTGTTGCGTCCACACAGTCGATAGCGGCCGTCGGGCAGCAGTTCGACAAGGTCGGCCAGCACCACCGGCTGCATCAGCTGCGGCGCCTCCACGCGGGTACCGTCGGGCTGCGGATGCAGGGTCACCCCGGGGTACGGCGTCCAGGCGTCCGCATGCGCGGTGCGGCGATGCGCGATGACGCAGGTTTCGGTGGACCCGAACACTTCCTGCACCGGCACCCCGAAGCGGGCCTCGGCGGCTTGCGCCAGCTCGCGCGCCAGCGGCGCGGTCGCGGAAACGATGCCGGCGAAGCGCGGCAGTGTGTAGCCGGAATCCAGCAGCGCGCGCAGGTGCACCGGGGTCGTCACCAGGATGCGCGGCTGCGGCAGGCGCGCCAACGACGCGGCGATGTCGGCGGCGAAAAACGGTTTCTCGGCGCACACCGCCGCATGCCCAAGGAGCGGCAGCAATACCGAAAACTCCAGCCCGTACATGTGCTGCGGCGGCACCGTCGCCACCACGTTGTAATCGCCACCCGCGAGCGAGCGCAACAACGCATCGTTGTGCCCGCTGGAGATCGCAAGCTTGTCCCAGCGCTTGGGGTTGGCTCGCGGCACGCCAGTGGAGCCCGAGGTGTAACCGACGGCCGCCAGCAGGTCACTGGCGATCAACGCGGGCGAGCCGGCCATGGTCGCGCCGCCATCCGGCGCAAAGCGCAAATAGCGCGGCGGCACCGGATCGAGTACGGCATCGCCCAAGGTGTAGCTGTCGGGGTGCGCGGCCAGCGTCTCGTCGATCGATCGCGCGGCGCGCGATGGCGGCAGCAGGTTGGTTTGCCCGCGCCGCAGCAGTGCGGCGAACGCGACCAGGAACGCGTAGCGGTTTTCGCACAGGTTGACCGCCGCGGTCGCCGTCGGCAGGCGCGCGGCCAAGGCTTCCACGTCGGCCAGGAATGCATGGGCGCCGATCGGATGCCCCTCGCGCCAGGCCACGACCCGCTGCGCCGACGCACCGGCAAGCAGGCTTCCCCACGACGGCGCGACCGGCGCGCCTTGTTGTGATTCGTGAGCGCTCGACACGGAACTCCCCGGTTCCATCAGGCGCGAATGATAGCGCCGCTCACGGCATCCGTGATCGGCGTCGGGCGGTCGAGGCCGCCCAGCGGTGCATCGATCACGCCGCCGGGCTCGTCGCCAAAAATGGCGCGGATATCCGCCGCGCTGCGCGCGGGCGCTTCGCCGTGGCGATTGGCGCTGGTCGACACGATCGGGCCGCCGAAGGCGCGGCACAAGGCGGCGGATGGCGCGTGCGCCGTGACGCGCAACGCGATGCCGGGATGACCACCCGCAACCCAGTCGGGCACGCGTGGCGAACGCGGGAATATGAAGGTGTGCGCACCCGGCCAGACCGCATTCGCGCGCGCGAAGGCCGCTTCCGGCGCGGTGCCGATCCACGGCCGCACCTGCTCCAGGCTGGCGGCGATCAGCAGCACGCCCTGCGCCTGCGGGCGGCGCTTCAAGGCGAAGATGCGCTGGAACGCCGCGTGGTTGTCCGGGTCACAACCGAGGCCGTAGACGCCCTCGGTCGGATACGCCAGCACGCCACCGGCGTGCAGCAGGGCGGCGGCCGCGTCGATCTCGGCCAGGGTGAAGGTGCGCATGCTCAGACGTCGAAAGGCGGCGTTTGGGCATCCGTCACCGCGGCCGGTTTGCCGCGCGCGGCTTGCGGTTTGGTGGCGGACTTGCCCGGCGCGGACTTGGTGGCAACGGCCTTTTTCGCGGCCGTTTTTTTCGCGGACGGCTTCCTGGCGGCAGCCTTCTTCACGGCCGCTTTCTTGGCCGTGGCTTTCTTCGCGGACGCCTTGCCGCCTGCCTTTTTGGCCGCGGCCTTCTTGAATGCGCCGCGCCTGTGTCGCACTGGCGCGGCCTCGATCAGCGCCTTGCATTCCTCGCGGGTCAGCGACTTGGGTTCGCGGTCCTTTGGAATCTTCGCATTTTTCTCGCCGTCGGTGATGTAGGGACCGTAGCGTCCATTCAGCACCTGGATGCCATTGCCGAAATCGGTGATCACGCGGTTGGCCAGGAATGCCTGCTTTTCCCGGATCAACTCCTGCGCGCGCGCCAGCGTGATCGTGTAAGCGTTGTCCTCGCCCTTGATGGAGGCGTACAGCGTGCCCTTTTTCACGAACGGCCCGAAGCGGCCCATGCCGGCGGAGATGGCCTCGCCGTCCGCATCCTGGCCAAGCTCGCGCGGCAGCTTGAACAGTTCCAGCGCCTGCGCCAGCGTGAGGGTGTGCATGCTCTGGCCGGGCAGGAGTGAGGCGAATTTCAGCTTTTCGTCGTCCTTGTCCTTGTCGCCCAGCGCAGCGTACGGCCCGTACCGGCCCAGCCGCACCGACACCGGCTTGCCGCTGACCGGATCGGTGCCCAGCAAGCGCGCACCGGTCGCCTCGCTGCGGTCGACCGTTTCCATCTTGTCGTCCACCAGCGCCTTGAACGGCTTCCAGAATTCGGCCATCAGCGGGCGCCACTCCTCCTCGCCACGGCTGACCGCATCCAGCTCGTCCTCCAGCTTGGCGGTGAAGTCGTAATCGACGTAGCGGGTGAAGTGCGCGGTCAGGAACTTCGCCACCGCGCGGCCCACGTCGGTGGGCTTGAAGCGGCGCGAATCCAGGATCACGTAATCGCGCGACAGCAGCGTCTGGATGATGCTGGCGTAGGTGGACGGCCGGCCGATGCCGTATTCCTCCAGCGTCTTGACCAAGCTGGCCTCGGAATAACGCGGCGGGGGCTCGGTGAAGTGCTGGTCGGTCGCGATGTCGGTGAGCGGGACCACCTCGCCCACCTGCAACGCCGGCAACTTGCGCGATTCCTCGTCCTCGTCCGCCTTCGCATCGCGGCCTTCTTCGTACACCGCAAGGAAGCCCGGATCGACCACGGTGGTGCCGGTGGCGCGGAATGCCGCATCGCCACCGCAGGGAAACTCGACCGATACCGTGTTGAGCGTCGCCGGCTTCATCTGGCAGGCGACCGCGCGCTTCCACACCAGCTCGTACAGTTTCAGCTGGTCGGGCGTCAGGAACGCCGCGATGGATTTGGGCGTGCGCAGCGC
>JAICHS010000046.1 GCA_025924775.1 Rhodanobacteraceae bacterium | reverse complement strand
GGCGCCCATTCGACGATGTGTCCCACCGCAGTGCCGACCGTCGGCACGCCCGTCACGGCCGCTTCGACCAGAACGAACGGCCCTGCTTCGTGTCGCGACGACATCACCAGCAGGTCAGCGGATTCCACGATCGGACGCAGTTCGCGTTGGGTCCTGAAACCCAGGAACCGCACGCGTCCATTCAGTCCGAGCTTGCGGGCGAGTTCGGTCGTTGCGCCATGCAGCGTGTCGGTACCAACGATGTCCATTACGAAATCCACGCCCGTTTTTTCCAGTCGCGCGAGCGCATGCAGCAGGGTCGATTGATCCTTGACGCGATTGAGGCTTGCGATATGAATCAGGTGAGCCGGACCCTCGCGGCGTGGGCGCGGAGCAAGCGGCGGCCATTTCCGAAGGTCGACGCCGAGAGGCAGGCGCTGCGCCCGAACACCGAGGGCTTGCAACAAGTCGACGATCGGTACACTGGTCGCGGTGACGACATCGGCGCCCCGCAGCGCGAGGCGTTCGCGCAACCTTCCCTTCCACGTCAAGCATCCGCCGTAACCAATGTCGCGCATCGCCACGAGTTCGCCGCCGGTAACGTGCACCATGCACGGAATCCGCAGCAACTTCGCGGCGGCCACGGCGATCAACCCGCAGGGGCCGGAAAAGATGGCGTGTACCATGTCGAAGGGCGCACGGCGATGTTCGGTGCGGATCGCGGCGATGCCGCGCAGGTGGGTCCAGCCGTCGCCAATGTTGTGTATGGTAGCGCCCGCGAGTTTCCAACTATCCGCAACGGCTTCCTGACGCAACGCGAAGACGTGGGTTTCGTGGTTTCGCGAAAGCCGCTCGATCAGGGCCAGCAGTGCCGGAATCACGCGCATCTCGCCGCTGCGATCAACGCCACCCGGCACGACCAGTGCGAGCTTCACGCTGCCCTCCTGCGCCAGCCATCCAGCACCTGCGAATAGGCATCCGCCCACAGGCGTCCCACGGCTTCGAATGAAAGTGTACCGTTGAAATGCGCGCGCACCTGCAGCGGTGAGCCCCGCGCCGCCGCCGCAAAACACAACACGTCGGCCAGGCGCGCCGCATCACCGCACGGCCACAAATGACCGATGCGTCCATTGCCCGTCAATGCGCGGAATGCGGGAATATCTGTCAGCACCGGCGTGACGCCACAGGCGAGCGCCTCCATCGCGGCATAACCACTGCCCTCGGCGCGGCTACCCGAGACGAACAGGTCGGCGGCGCGCAGCAACGTTTCGACGCACGCATGCGGCACCTCGCCAAGAAGATGGACTCGCCCGAACAGGCGCGGATCGTTCTCGATGCGGGCGCGCACTTCGGAAAGCATCGGCGCCGCACCGAAAGCGCACCACAGCTGCAAATCCGGCACATTCGCCGCAGCCAACGCGGTGCCTTCAAGTACCGTCAAGGGATCCTTGCCGCGAGTCAGGCGGCCCACCCACACCACGCAAGGGTTGCCGTACAGCCCCGCCTCCACACGGGCAACGGCGCGGTCGCCTGGGGTGAAACGGCTACTGGATTCCGGGATCGCGAAGAGTCGCGTCGAGGGACCGAACATGCCTGCGGCCACGAATGGCCGCGCCTGATCGAGGGACGTGAAGGCGACCCCGGACACCGTTGCGAAGCCGCGCCGATGGCGTGCGCGCCGCCACCAGCGTGGCGGCCGATCTGCGTGATCCTGGAGCAGGATCGGCAACGCCGGCGACGATCGGTCGGCAATCACGGAGGCTGCTTCGACGAAGCCCAGGCCGTGCGCGTGCAGCACATCGACACCCATGCCCGCCAACACGCTTGCGAAGCGGCGACACTTCTCTTCCGCCGATCGCGCGTTTGCGACGTCGACGAAGCGGTAATCGATGCCGTTGCGCGTTATATGCTCTGCGTGTAACGCCGCCTGCAGCACCGACACTCGGATGCCGGCACCCGCGACCAGTTCCGCGATATCCGCCAGCGTGTACCAGCGCCCGAGCAATTCCCCGATGCCGAAACCCGCGGGCGCCGGAAAGAAATTGAGCTGCGCGACGTGCAGGTCCGGCATCGCTACGCGCCCGTAATCTGCGGTTTGCGCAGTTGCACAAACCGGTTGGCGATATTGAGCTCCCACGGATGGTCGTAACGCCGGCGGCGGTAACGCCATGACGCCATCGCGCTCATGCCGAGCTTGGCCCAATGCGGCGCGCGCTGATCCTGCACGGTGGGGAACCGGCAACGCAGCACGGTGACGAAATCGTAAATGCGCCGGCGCAGCTTGTCGGTGAGCCACGGCGCATCGGCATGGCAGGCATAGTCGACCCAGCGGCGCTCGGTCCATTCGTCCGGCGTCGCGGGGAACACCACCGGATCGCCATGCGTGTCGAGCAGGGGCGTCGACTTGCGCTGGCCGCGATCCTTTTCGTGTCTGGCGCTGTCGGGCAGCGGCGTATAGATGTAGGTGATGATTTCCGACGCCGGGTTGATCCGCTTCAGTTCGCGGATGAACTCGAACGCCTGCTCGGTTTCCCGTTCGGTATCCACCGGCGGCGCCAGCATGAAGGAGAACTCTGGAATCACGCCGTGGCGGGCGCACAGCTCGGCCACCGCCAGCGTCTGCTCGGGACGCGTGCCCTTGCGAATTTCCTTCAGCATCGCGCCGCTGGGCGATTCGGCACCGATGTAGGCCATCCGCAAGCGACTCTTGCGCACCAGCTTCCAGGTGCTTTCGGAAAGTTTGAGCAACGCATCGGCGCGCGCGTAACACCACCACGGCATCTCGAAGTGCGCCATGATTTCAAGCAGCGGGATCATGTCCTGTTCGCGGTCGAAGAAGTTGTGGTCGTAGAAAAGGATGGAGTCGGCGCCAAGTCCATGCTTGAGATGATTCAGCTCGCGTTCCAGCCGCGCGGTCGGCGGCAACGACGTCGCGCCGCCGAACATCGCGGCCACGCCGCAGAAGGTGCAGCGGAAGCGGCAGCCGATCGATGCCTGATGCACCGCCGTGCGGCGACCGAGAAACGTGCCACCCAGATATTTCTCCGGGTCGCCCAGCTTTCCGTACGGCAGCAGCATCGGCGCGATGGCGCCGTTATGGAATTTCCGATTGGGGTTGTGCACGATCTCGCCATCGCGGCGCCAGGACAGGCCTCCGATCCCGGCCAGTGCTTCGTCGCCACCACCTCGACCCAGCGCGGAGATCAACTCGACCAGGCTTTCCTCCCCTTGCGCGCGTATTGCGTAATCCACGTACGGCGCGGCCAGCGTGGTGTCGGTGTACAGCGTCGGGAAGTAGCCGCCCCAGATGATGGGCATCGACGGATGCTGCTTGCGGATTGCCTTCGACACGGCGATCGCCGGCGCCACCTGAGGGCCGCCCATGATGCCGATACCGACGGCGTCGTAATGCCGTTTCCCGGCGGCGGCGAGGGTTGCGCCCACCAGATCCCGATCGATGTTGCCATCCACGATGTGGCTGTCGCCGAAGCGATCCAGCGCCGCGGCCAGGTTCAACAGCGACAGCGGAAAGCGCGGACGCGTGGTGACGGTAGGGTTGATCAGCAGCGTGTTGGGCGAGTGTGTCATGGCTGGAACGAGTGCATACGGTCAGGACGGGCGGCGCAACTCGAACACCAGCGCCACCGGGACTTCGAGCGCCAGCGGATCGAAGTGCGCGCCGATGGGAATGTCGGCAGGGTCGAGCATGGGTTCAAGTACCCGCACGATTTCCAGCCGCAGCGCTGCGCAGGCCGCGTGCCAGTGGCAGTAGAGGTGCGGCGTGTGCCGCACGGCGTAGTGCCCTCCTCCGGACTTGAAATCACGCAGCCAGCCAAGCGCGTGCCCGACCGGATGCACGTCGCTGCACAAGATGGTGCCCCTGGGCCGCGTCACCCGGCGCAGTTCCGCCAGTGCCGGTTGCAGTCGATCCAGGTGTCCGATCGTCAGGCCACAGACCGTCAAGTCCACCGAGGCGTTTGACGCAGGCAATGCCTCGAGGTTGCCCTGCACCAGTTCGATCTTGCCGCCACGGTTCCAGGTGCCCAATTCGTTGTCCGCGCGTTCCAGCATCTCGGGCGACAGATCGATGCCCGTCACGCGCGCCGCGCCACGATTCAGTGCGTGCAGCATGTAGCGTCCGCTGCCGCAACCCGCGTCGAGCATCCATTGCCCGTGCAAATCCGTTGGCATCAATGCGAGCATCGCGCGCTCTTCCGCGCGCATTACCGGGTTGTGTGCATGCGGCGGATAGCTGGCCGCCCATAACGCGTAGGCGTCGCGTGGTTCGAGCATTTCGACGCGGGACATCAGCACTGCCCTTCCGCCGACGCCGGTTCACGCGCCGGCTCGTCGATGCGCGAAGCGAATTCGAGTCCTGGTTCCAACGCAAGCAACGCCGGATCGGCGAGTGCCTTCGCGAGCAACTTCGGGCGGCCATCCAGCACCACCGGCACCGCATCCACGCCAGCCGCGTCGAACCACTCGGAAAAATCCGGATCGGCGATGCGCGGCACGCCATCGCGCGCCACCGCACGGATCTGGCTACGTTCGATCCCAACGACACTGCGCGCGGCGTCGCCACCGCGATCGGCGACGACCAGCAGGTCCGCGTGCGCGCCCGTCGCGAAATGGCCGCGGCGTGGCAGCCGCAGGATGCGTGCGGCGTCGATCGTCGCCAGCGCCAGCGCCTCGCGGGAGCCAAGCGCGCCGGTTTCAACGGCGCTGCGCAAATCCTCCAGCAGGTCACGCGCGCCGCTGAGCCGCGAATCACTGCCCAGCGCCAACCGCCCGGCGGCTTGCAGACGGCGCGGGTCGAGCGTGCGCCCGAAAAGGTTGCGGTTGCTGCTCGGACACCAGATCACCGCGGCGCCGCGTTCGATCACGCGCCCGATGTCGCGTTCACGCAACCCGACACCGTGGACCAGTACGGTGTTCGATGCGAGGCAACCCATCGCATCCAGTTGCGCCAGTTCCGCCTTCGCGGTCGCGTCGGTGCCTTCGGCCAGATGGATCATCCACGGCCTATCGGACGGAGTGGCATCGAAACTCCGCCATACCGGTGGCCCGTATGCGGGCCAGTTCAGTGCATAAGCCCAGCCGTAATCGCGCAGCAGCGCGACCGGGAAATCCGCCATATCGAGCGCCGGATGCCACGGATCGTGGTGCACCACGCAGGTCGTGCCCGCGAACAGATTCTTCAACGCGCCGTGTCGCAACCGCAGCGTTTTCGGCACCGCGAGCGCAGCGATGACGAAGGGGTTCCGGAAATGCGCCTGGAATGCCGCGATCCATGCGTAGCTGTTCGGAAAAGGCGTGCCGGTCGGCAGCGGGGGCACCAAATTGAGGTGCAGATGTTCGTGCGCGTTGATCAGGCCGGGTGCGATCACGTGATCGCGCAGGTCGATCCGGTACGCGCGTCCGGGCAACGAAGCGCAAATCCTGCCGTCGGCGATCAACAACGGCGCACGCGATTCACCATCGGCCGTGATCGTCCGGGCGCCGCGCAGCCTGGCATTGGCGGAGGTCACGGTCGTGATCGTGCGCTCATCACGATCAGGAAATGATCGCCCATGCTGCGCAGCAGCGGCAGCCCGCCGAGGCGGTCATCGAGCCGACCCAGCCAGTCGCACCATCGCCGATGGCGGCGGTAGTAATCCAGCAGATACGGCGGCGGCATGAACAGCCCGAGCGCGCGATAGCCGCACAGCGAGAAGTGTTCGGCGAAAGCCCGGTAGAACTCTCGTGGCAGGTAATACCGCGTCCAGATCGTGTGACGGTTCATGCCGACCGGTGTCACGCCGCGTGCGGCCCGCACCGCGGCGCGCCTGAAGCGGCCGCGCAACACGTAATGGCCGATTTCCCATGGGCAGACGCGGCCGATCACCGAAAACACCAGCCTGCCTCCGGGCCGGAGCAGACGCGCACATTCGGCTACCGCCGCGCCGAGATCGGGCACGCAGTTAAGCGGCCCCATGTTCGAATAGATGCCGTCGAATTCTCCTTCGATCCGATCGAGTTGGTGGATTCCGACGTGCCGGACATCGACCCGTGGGTGCGTTGTAACCTGCGCGGCGAGCGCGCGTGTGCGCTCCACCATTCGCGGCGACCAGTCGATGGCGGTGACCCGGTAACCGCGTCGCGCGAACTCGACTGCGTCGAGGCCCGTACCGCAGCCCAGGTCCAGCAACCGCGACCCTGGCGGAAACTCGTCGCGCACGGTGTCCCATGTCATCCGCCGCATACGCTGGACCAGCAGGTTGTTTCCGCGCGGGCCATCGTAATTGGCGGCCACGCTGTCGAAGGCTCGACGTATGTCGAGCAGTTGCGATTCGACAGCGGGCGTACTTTGTTCGAACATGGCACGCAAAGTCGTATCAGAATGACCTGAGAGGTCGTGAGGTGGGTGTCTTCACGGCGCGCTTTGGTTGAATGGCGAATCGACACGCGCGACGCCTCCCTCGCTTGGCGTCATTTGCGTGGTCGCCTGTGGATCACGGCCGCTCGAGATGCCGATAGCGTTCCGCGGCGTGCTGCATGTGGATACCGTTCGCGCCACGGCTGGCTGGCAGTCATCGTCCATTGTCGGAGTGCTGTTGCATGGCGCATGATGGTCGAAACCCGTTCCGGCATCGCCGTCGCGCCGACACGGAACCGCGGGGAAAGGCACTGCGCCACCGCAAGCGCCCGGCTGCCGGCGCACCGCTCGGCGTCGTGGGCCGTGCCCTCATCGTCGCAATCACTGCAGCCCTCCCGCTAGTCCCGGCCCACGCTCGCGCGGGGGACCTGAGCGGCTCGGTATCGCTCGCTTCGCAGCTGGTGGATCGTGGTCTCGCGATCACCTCCGCGACCCCGGCCCTGCAAGGGGGCATCGCGTGGACGACGCCTTCAGGTTGGTCGCTCGGTCTGTCCAGCGGAATCGCACTGCGTTCGCCGAGCGATATTGCCGAAAGCGTGGCCCGGGTAGCGCACGCGTGGACCCTTTCCGGGGACTGGAGGATGCAGGCCGACATGGTCTACTACCACTACGCGGGCCGCTTGCATGCCAACGTATACGAGCCGGGCGTTTACTGGGTGTACCGTGATGTCCTGACCTTCGGCCTGTCCGTCGTCCATGTCGCCAGTGCGGACGATCACAGGCTGCACCCAGCCGCCGACCTGAATTTTCGGTGGCCGTTGGCTGGGGGTTTCTCACTTTCCGGCGGGTTGGGTATTGCGCACTACGCGGTGCCATACGGCAACCCACGGAACGAACGCTACCGCATGGGCTACTATCGTTATGGCGAAGCGGGATTGCTTTGGAGCCATGGCCCGTGGCAGGCCGAGATCGATCGCGTCGCCATCGATTCGGGTTCGCGTAACTACCTGGACAGCTTCGCCGCCTCGCCGTGGCTCGTTATCCTTTCCCGATCCTTCTGAAGCCCGATTGCCGCAGCACCGCCGTGCGAATCCGCCCGTCCCGGCAGGCAACCTTCACGGGCCGGACCGGCACCCACCCTGTAGACCGGCCGTTGTCGTGCAGCGATGAATGAGCCCACAAGCGATGTCGATTCCCGCGATCGCATGCTGCTGCAGCGCATGGCAATGGGCGACCGTGCGGCGCTGGAGACGCTTTATCGCGCGTACCACGGTGGCCTGTGCCGTTTCCTGTCGCGCCTCACCCGGCGCGCCGACCTGATCGAGGAGATCGTCAACGATTGCTTCTGGATCGCGTGGCGGAAGGCGGGCAGCTTTCACGGTGACTCGCGTGTTTCCACCTGGATCATGGGCATCGCCTATCGCTGTGGGCTGAAGGCACTGCGGCAACGCGGCGATGAACCCGTCGACGATTACGCGCTGCGCGAAGGGCGTGGTCCGTCCCACGATCCGGACGCAGACCGCGAGTTGCGCGACTGGCTGGCCGAGGGACTCAAGCACCTGTCCGCGGACCAGCGGATCGTGGTCGAACTGGTTTACGGGGTCGGCAACAGCCTGGACGAGGTTGCCGCCATCATGCAGGCCCCCGTCGGCACCGTGAAGGCCCGTCTGTTCCACGCGCGCGTCAAGTTGCGCAACGTGCTTCCGACCCTGGCGGGCGACCCGCCCACGCAACGAGAGAACAGGTCATGACGATTCAGACGAGTTCCGACAAGGACTGCGCACGTGCCTGGAAAAGCATGCCGTGGGTACTGCAGGCGACCGCCCCCCCGGAGGAACGCGACTGGCTGATGCACCACCTTGCGCAGTGCGAAGCGTGCAGTGGAGAGTTCGCCCAGCAGAGCCGGCTGCGTTCCGCCCTGTCGTTGCCCACGGATGTCCCAGTCGACGCGGACCGCGGGTTGAAACGTCTACTGGAACGCCTGGCCGCGCCCGAGCCCGAAGCCGCGCCGATTCGACCCTGGTCATCGGCCAACCGGTTGACGCGGGCACTGGCCGCCGCGGTCTTGCTGCAGGCGATCGGAATCGGTGCCCTGGGCGTATGGTTGTGGTCGGATCAGGCACCGCACTATCGAACCCTCAGCCAGCCTGCCCTGCTTGAGCCGGTGGGCGCGCTGCGCGTCGTGCCTGCCGCCGGCATGAAACTGGCCGACTGGAACAAGTTGCTGCACGATCTCGGCCTGCGCGTGATCGACGGTCCCAATGACGCCGGTGCCTACGCCGTCGTGCCCGCCGGGCCCGCTTCGTCTTCGGTATCTGCACTGCGGCGACTTCGCGCGGATCGCGACATCCGCCTGGCGGAGCCAGTCGACAACACGCCATGAAAGCCGGCGCGCTTCTCTTCGCCGTTGCGTGCATGGCATGGTGTGCGAGCGTGCACGCGCAAACGAGCAATGTCGTGGCTTCGATGGATGGCCATCGCGACATTGTGCTGGCCGTCGCCAACCCGATCGACCCGCCTACGACGCACGCCGGTTCCAGCCTGCTCGGTTACGCGCCGTCCGGAAATTACGGTGCGGGCCAACGCGCAGTGTCCGTCCTCGCCGCCTTGCAACGGAGTTTCCACTGGCGCCAGTTGGTGGGCTGGCCCATCAAGAGCCTGGACTTGTATTGCATCGTGCTGGAGCCGCCGGCCGGTGCCGACAGGGATACCTTGCTCGCGGCACTCGCGCGCGACGCGCGGGTGCAGCTCGCGGAGCCACTGAGGGATTTTTCTGTCTACTCCAGCCGCCAGCAGAAAACGCACAAGTACAACGATCCGTACGTCGATCTCCAGCGTGGCTTCGTCGAAACTGCCGCCGCCGTCGCGCAAACCGCCACCCAAGGTGCGGGCGTCGGCGTGGCCATCGTGGATACCGGTGCAGACGCGGTGCATCCGGACCTGAAGGGCCAGATCCACGACGTATACAACATGGTGGATGACGATGCTTCGACATTCGACCACGATCACCACGGCACTGAGGTTGCCGGCATCATCGGCGCGATCGCCGACAACCACATCGGCATCGTGGGGATGGCTCCCAAGGCCACACTGAGCGTTTACAAGGCGTGCTGGTATCCCCCGGGTCCCGCTGCCGACGCGCGCTGCAATTCCTTCACCCTCGCCAAGGCGTTGGCCGCCGTGATGGACGCGAACGCCCGCATCGTGAACCTGAGCTTGGGTGGCCCGGCGGATCCCCTGCTGTCCCGACTGCTACAGGGCGTGCTGCAGCGGCACGTCGTGATCGCCGCACTGCCGCCGGACGGCAAGCTCGATGGATTCCCTGCCGATGTGCCCGGCGTGATCGTCGTGAACTCGAGCGGGAGCGCGGTAGATCCGCCCGGTGTGTTGAACGCCCCAGGGAACGACATCCTGACGACGCAGCCCGACGGCGGTTACGACTTCACGTCCGGTTCGTCCATGGCGACCGCGCAGGTCAGCGGCATCGCCGCGCTGTTGGTGTCGCTGGACCCGAAATTGGATGGACGCGCGCTCCACGATCTCCTGATACGCACCAGCAAGGTCTCCGATGGTTTGCTTCAAGTGAATGCCGCAGCTGCGGTGGCCGCGCTGCGCCCCGCGGCACCATCGAACCATGACTAGCGCAAACGCACGGATTACGCCGGCCACGCCTGACCCGGTGGGTCCGATGACGCACGGCCGTCGCGCAACCGATGCGCCCACGCATGCACCGGGGCGTGGCGCGGAAAATTTTCGCGATACTTTTCATTCGAAACCCGATGTCGCCGCCGAAACACTGCCGCTGGGCGACGGTGCGATCGACTGGGTGGGCATGCAAGGGATCCAGATGCCGATCCTTTTCGACGCCGGCGATGGCGATCCGCAGCGCTGTCGCGCGCGAGTGGATGCTTTCGTCAACCTGGTGTGTCCGGATCGGCGCGGCATCCACATGTCGCGCCTGTACCTGCTGTTGAATCAATACCTTGGCGAGGGAGCTGTCGACGCACAGACGCTGGAATCGCTGCTACACGCCTTCCTGCAATCACACCACGACCTCGCCAATTGCGCACGTATCGGCATCCACTTCGGCCACATGGTGCGCAGGAAAGCATTGCGCAGCAATCATCACGGCTGGCGCGCCTACCCGGTCTCCATCGATGCCACCCTGATCGGCGGTGTCTTTCGCATGAACCTCGGTACGCAAGTCGTGTATTCCTCGACCTGTCCCGCTTCCGCCGCGCTGTCGCGGCAACTCGTCCAGCAGCGGTTCGCGGCGGATTTTGGCGCAGGAGAACCGTTGACTCATGCCGCCGTGTTTGAGTGGTTGGGCAGCGAACGCGGCATGGCTGGCACCCCGCACGCACAGCGCAGCGTCGCACACGTATGCGTGCGCTTCGTCCATGGCGCATCGATCAATCTGATTGCTTTGATCGATCGGATCGAGCGTTCGCTCCGGACCGCGGTGCAGACGGCCGTGAAACGCGAGGATGAGCAGGCCTTCGCGCAAGCCAACGCCGAGAACCCGATGTTCTGCGAGGACGCGGCGCGCCGCATCCGGCGCGCAATCGAAACGGACGACGGCATCGCCGCTTTCCAGGTCTGCGTCGAGCACCAGGAAAGCCTGCATGCGCACGACGCCGTCGCACAGGTCAGCCGGAATTTCCCGGGATCCGGCCACGCCATCGGCCTCGATCATGGCTTCTTCTGAGCGAGTGACGCGAAGCGCTGGCCGACGTTCAGCGATTGCCTTGTTCATGCTGTTTGCCGTGGCGGGCACCTTTTTGGTCATCCGGCATGCCGCTGCGCAAATGATTCATCCTGCCGCTGCATCGAGCGCGCCGGCCGGACAGGATTTCAGCCGTATGCTGCCGGCGACCACTGCGCAGGCCGCAGCGAACACGGGCGGGGGCAATCCACACGCAGACCCGTTGCCGGCGAGCGCATTGACTACCGAGGATTTCAAACGGATATTGCCGCGCACCGATATGCGCAGCGATGCCGACGCCGACAGCCATCCGCGCGCGCATGCCTTCCTCGACAATGGTCAGGCTATGCCTTTCGACGCGGTGCCGATAGCGAAGAATCCGCTGGCCTCTGATGCGATCGCGATCGGCGCCAAATCCTGCGTTGCCTGTCACGCTCTGGAAAACGTGCAAGCGTCCCACTCACTGCACGTGCAGGCATTCCGCGCCGGTGCCGCGGGAACGGGCGCCGCCGCGGCTTGTGAATCCTGCCACGGCCCGGGTTCCGCACACGCCAAGTATCCGACCAAGCCGGGTTTGATCATCGCATTCACCCGCGATGCCAAGACGCCAATCGACACGCAGGCCGGCGTGTGCCTCGCGTGCCACAAGGGCGGCGCCCGGCAGGACTGGATTGGTTCGGTGCACCAGCAACACCAACTCGGCTGCACCGACTGCCACAACCCGATGGCGAAGCTGTCGGCCGAAGGCGTGCTGGCCAACAACTCGATCAACCAGACCTGCGCCGCCTGCCATCAGGACATCCGCAACAAGTTCAATCGGCGCTCGCACATGCCACTGCCGGAAGGGCAGATGTCCTGCGCGGATTGTCACAACCCGCATGGCACGTTGACGGCGGACCTCATCAAGACCGATACGGTCAACGAGACCTGCTACGCCTGCCACGCCGAGGAACGCGGGCCGTTCCTGTTCGAACACGCGCCGGTGCGCGAGAACTGCCTGGCCTGCCACGACCCGCACGGCTCCAACCAGCAGGCATTGCTCACATTGCCGGTACCGATGCTGTGCCAGCAGTGCCACACCATGACGGGCCACCCCAACGACCTGCTGACCAGGGCCGGGCTCGCGACCGGGCCTGCGCCGGACGAGCGCCTGATAGGCCGTGCCTGCCTGACCTGCCACGCCAACATCCACGGTTCCAACAATCCATCCGGTTCGAGGTTCCACAAGTAGCGCCATCGCGGCGCAGCGGCAGAAACCCATGCGCAAAATGCTCGTCGCATCGCTGGCCTTCGCCATCGCCGCATCCCTAGCGGGTTCACGGGCGTTGGCCGATTCCGGCGACAGCGCGCGCGTGGGCGACACCCAGTACGGCAACGCGCTCGATCCTACCGGCTGGGCGCCGCTGCTGTGGCCCGATTCGCGCGGGTTCTCGTGGCTGCACGCCGGCATGATGCGCACGCCCAGCGGGGTGCTGTACCCCTATCCACCGCAACGCAACGACAAGAGTTCACCGCTGTACAAGAACAGCGACTGG
>JAICHS010000045.1 GCA_025924775.1 Rhodanobacteraceae bacterium | reverse complement strand
CTACAATGGCATTGTAGAGGTCGCCGGTTCGATCCCGGCTGGCTCCACCAAATCCCCACGCTGTCCCCATCGTCTAGAGGCCTAGGACACCACCCTTTCACGGTGGCGACCGGGGTTCGAATCCCCGTGGGGACGCCATGGATGTTGCCATGGCACGTGGTGATGCAAGTACAATGTGCGGCTCTACTGCACATGGGCAACGGAAGGCAATCGCAGAACCGCCCTGGACGGTGTAACTCAAAAACGGAACAATGCGGAGCGGTAGTTCAGCTGGTGGTTTCGCAAGCGCTTGCAAACGTCCGGCGGACGTTTGCGCGCAGCGGGACCGGTGAGCCATGGATGGCGAACGGCAGTGCACCATGGACGGTTGATGCGATTTCGGAACAATGCGGAGCGGTAGTTCAGCTGGTTAGAATGCTGGCCTGTCACGCCGGAGGTCGCGGGTTCGAGTCCCGTCCGCTCCGCCAGTTCTGTATCCCATGCCCAAATGAAAGTCCGCTTCGCGGGCTTTTTTGTTGCGGTGCACAGTCAAGCGGTGCTTGACACAAGTAAATCGGCACGCGACACTTTCGAATGGCTGGAAGGCGATGCGGTACGCGTGGACCTTGAGCAATACCACTAAGAGCCAACCATGACTGATCACCCCGCCAGGCGAAATCCGAACCACGCTCCGACCCATCCCGGCGCGATCCTGCGCGAAGACACCCTGCCCGCGCTGGGTTTGAGCGTTGCCGAAACTGCACGCCGACTGCACGTTTCGCGGCAAACCCTGCACGACTTGCTGGCCGAGCGCAAAGGCTTCACTCCTGAAATGGCGCTACGCATCGGCAAGCTGGCCGGCAATGGCGCGGCCTTGTGGCTTGGCATGCAGCAGGAATACGACCTGTGGCAGGCCGAGCGGGCGCTTGCCGCGGAATTGCGCACGATCCACTGCGCCGCCGCCTGACACGACCACTGCACGCGACGGGGAGCACGCATGGGGTTGCTTCGCGAGCCGCTGCTCAACAAACGCCTGGTCGATAAGCGGCTCAGCGTAACCTTCTGGTATTACCGCGAGATCGCGCGGGTCCTGTCCATGCGTCACGCGCGTATGGCAGACGCACTCGAACCGCTGGTCGAGGTCATGCAGGCCAACCCGCGCCGTACCCGCGTCGCTTGAATCGCAGCCGATGGCCACCGAGATCGAACGCAAGTTCCTGGTCACCGGAAGCGGTTGGCGACAGCCACGCCCGCGCCGTCTCGTGCAGGGTTACCTGAATCGCGATCGGGAGCGCACGGTGCGCGTTCGCATCGATGGAGAGCAAGGGTTCCTCACGGTCAAGGGCGTCACCACGGGTGCCACGCGCAGCGAGTTCGAGTACGCCATCCCGCTGCCGGACGCCGAACACCTGCTGGCGCTGTGCGAGACGCCCCCCATTCACAAACTCCGCCACGCGGTGGCGTTCGAGGGCATGCGCTGGGACGTGGACGAATTTCTCGGGGACAACGCGGGGCTGGTGGTGGCCGAGATCGAACTTGCGGACGAGTCCCAACCCTTCGCGCGGCCTGCGTGGTTGGGCGAGGAAGTCACGCGCGATCCGCGCTATTTCAACTCGAACCTCGCCACGCACTCCTACGTCACGTGGTGAACGCGCGGCGGCGCAATCGATCGATCAGGCGGCGACGCCCGTGCGCGTCACGCGTTCCAGCGTAGCCAGGGAATGCCCCTGCCCGGCCAGGTATTCCAGCCAACGGTCCAGGAACGCGTTCATGCGCAGGCGGTGCTGCAACACGTTGCGCGCCGGCGCCCACGGACCCAGCACCTGCCAGAGTTCGCGGCCAGGTTCGCAGTGCAGCGCCTCGGTCATGCGCGCATCGAGGTAGCAGCGCAACTGTGCCGACGGCGCCGGGTTGCCGGTGCTGGCATCGAGCACGTCGTAGGTCAGCCCCAGCTCAAGCGTGTACGGGTGGCGCTCCTGCACGGACAGGCGCACATCCAGCCGGTCGCCCACCGACGACACGTACTCGCCCACCGCCAGTCGGTGCGGCGCGAACAGGCGCGCCAGCCGACGATGGTTTTCCGCATACAGGCCCATCAGCCAGTCGAAGCGGTCGGGCAGCAGCGCCGCCGCGAACGAATGGCGGTGCGCGTTGGAGGCAGGCTGGAGCAGTACCGATGGCATGGGCCGATCTTAACGCAGGATCGGGCGCCGTCACGTCTTGAATTTTTCACGCACAGCCGGCACCGTAGGGGTCTGGCGAGGACCCGGCAATCCGCGAATTACAGCGCCTGCGCGTGGAAGGTATCGCAGGCGTTGATGTCACCCGCCTGGAAGCCGGTCTTGAACCACTTCACGCGCTGGGCCGAGGTGCCGTGCGTGAACGAATCCGGCACCACCGTGCCGCGCGCCTCGCGCTGCAGGGTGTCATCGCCGATCTGGCTGGCCGCGTTCAACGCGCTCTCGACGTCGCCCGCCTGCAGCCATTGCAGTTGCTGTTGCGAATGGTTGGCCCACACGCCCGCGAAACAGTCGGCCTGCAGTTCCAGCCGCACCGACAAGCCATCCGCGCCCTGCATGGGCTGGCCCTGCTGGGCAAGCTTCCGTTCCGTGTCCATGATGCCGAGCTCGTCCTGCACGTGGTGACCCACTTCGTGCGCGACCACGTAGGCACGCGCAAAGTCGCTGTTGGAATTAAAGCGCGTGGCCAGTTCCTGGAAGAAGTCGAGGTCGAGATACACGCGCTTGTCGCCGGGGCAGTAGAACGGCCCGACCGCCGCCGACGCACCGCCACAAGCCGTCGCCACCTGGCCGTGGAACAGCACCAGCTTGGGATCGGTGTAGGTCTTGCCCAGCTGCTGGAAATAGGGCGTCCAGACATCCTCGGTGCTGCCGAGGATCTTGCTGACGAATTGCACCTGCGGGTCGCTGGCATCGGCCTGTGTCGTTTGCGCTGGCGTGTTGCCGGCGCTGCCCATGTCGCCGCTGCCGGTGAGCAGCCCGAAAATGATCCCGCGCGTGGACGGAAAGA
Source organism: Rhodanobacteraceae bacterium (assembly GCA_025924775.1). GTDB lineage: Bacteria > Pseudomonadota > Gammaproteobacteria > Xanthomonadales > Rhodanobacteraceae > 66-474. The sequence continues at coordinate 9,690 of JAICHS010000045.1, read as the reverse complement.
TCATCGCGATGATGACCGCGATGATGGTGCCGCCGATGCCCAGGTGGATGCGTCCGAACCCGGAACCGCCACCACCGCCGGCGGCTTCTTCCACGTTGCTGCTGGAACGGCCTTTTTTCCAAAGCATGTCGTTTCTCCTTCCCCGGGCGGCCCGCCACCCCACGGACCTGTGGACTTTGCGGCAAGTGCGGGCGCGGCGCAAGTGTGCGCGCCGGGTTGTACCAGGCCACGCACACGTTGATCGCCGGTGCGCCTGTCCAGCGCATTGGGCACGACCGAAGCGTTTCTGAACGCGCATCCCGGCGGCCAGCCTGGCGGGCACGCCCGATGGCAAGGTCAGCCCGTTGCGGGACACAGCGGCGACGTCAGCAAGCGGCTGCCACGGGAAGCCTAACCCAACGCCAACCACCCCATTGCCCTCCCAACCGGTAGGCGACAAGCCGGAAAGGATCAACTACGCCACGGCTGGCTTGGTCACGCGCGCCAAGGTGATGGATAATCGACACGGCGGCAGCACCACGCGTGCCGCCTCCTCCTCTTTCCTGTATCCGTATTCCCATGACCGCTCAGGCCAAGGCGCATTGGCAGCTCCATTTTTGCGTGCTGCTGTGGGGCTTCACGGCGATCCTGGGCAAGCTGATCACCCTGACCGCGCTGCAGCTGGTGTGGTGGCGCATGTTGATCGTCACCCTTGCCTTGCTGCTGCTGCCGAAGGTGTGGCGCGAGCTGCGCGCATTGCCGCTGCGCACCGTCGCGGCCTACGCCGGCATCGGCGTGCTGGTCGCGATGCACTGGTTGACGTTCTATTCGGCGGTGAAGCTGGCCAATGCCTCGGTTGCGGCCACGTGCATCGCGCTGGCGCCGGTGTTCCTGGCCGTGATCGAGCCGCTGGTGGTAGGCCGCCGCTTTGAGCCGCGCGAACTGTTGGTCGGCGCCGCCGTGGTGCCCGGCGTCGCACTGGTGGTCGGCGGCGTGCCCGCGGACATGCGCCTCGGCGTCGCGGTGGGCGTGGTGTCGGCGGTCTTCTGCGCAACCTTCGGTGCGTTCAACAAACGCATGGCCGAGCGCACCGGCCCGTTGACGATCACCTGCATCGAACTGGGCGCCGGCACGGCGTTCCTGACACTGGTCACGGCGGTCTGGCACGCCGAGGGTTCATTCGTGCTGCCGGACCTGCACGACGGCGCGTTGCTGCTGATCCTGGCCCTGGTGTGCACGCTGCTGCCGTTTGCGCTGGCGATGGCGGTGCTGCGCAAGTTGACCGCCTACACGGTGCAGCTGGCGACCAACCTGGAGCCGGTCTACGCGATCGTGCTGGCGGTGCTGCTGCTGGGCGAGCAGCACCAATTGGACGCGTGGTTTTACGTCGGCGTCGCCATCATCCTGGCCGCGGTGTTCATGCACCCGTTGCTGACGCGCCGCCCCATCACCAAACCCCATCCGGTGGTGCTGGGCACGGCAGAATCGAAAGCCGCCGACTAGCCCGGCCGGCTGCGCGGCGGCACGCACCCGCTGCCCACGGGCCAGCCCATCGGTTCCACGCCAGCCGGATCATCCGGCCGGGCGTGGGTGCTCACAACCTCAGGCCTGGCCGGTTTTCTTGGCGTGCTTCTCCGCGCGCTTTTCCTTCAGCGACTTCTGCGGTTTCTTCTTGGTTTCCTTCTTCTTCTCGAGGCCTTTCATGGGGCATTCCTCCGACAGTGGACCAACCGGTGATGTTGCGACACCAAGATGCGACAGTCCGCGCAACTTCGCAAGGGGTCGGCGCGGGGCGCGCAACCACCACCGAAAGGCTAGACTCCACGCATGGATCAACTTGCGGAAGCACCCACGGTGAACCCGTCCGAAACGCGCGCCAGGTGCGCCGCATGAAAACACCGGACGTCCCCATCGCCGATGCGCTGGCTGGCCTGCGCGACACACCCACCAAGATTGGCATCGGCGGCTGGAACTTCCCGCCCTGGCGCGACAACTTCTACCCCAGGGGATTGCCGCAGCGGCGTGAACTGGAATACGCCAGCCGGCATCTGGCCGCGATCGAAATCAACAGCACGTTCTACCGCGCGCAAACCCCAAAGGTGTACGCGAAGTGGCGCGACGCCACCCCGCCAGGCTTCGTGTTTTCGCTCAAGGCGCCACGCCAGATCGCCGAAGTGCGCAAGTTCGCGGGCGCCGGCGCACTGGTCCGTGGCTTCCTGTTCGGCGGGCTGGCCGAGCTGGGCGACCGCTTCGGGCCGATCGTGTGGCAGTTCCCGCCGTCGCGTCCGTTCGAGCACGACGATTTCGCGGCATTCCTTGACCTGCTGCCACGCGCGGTGAACGGGTATGCCCTGCGGCATGCGCTGGAGGTGCGGCACCCCAGTTTCCTGTGCGAGGATTTCCTGCAACTCGCGCGCACCCACCACGCCACCTGCGTCTATACCGATTCCGCCGACTACCCCAATTTCGCGGACCTCACCGGCGATTTCGTGTACGCACGCCTGATGCGCAGCCGCGAGCCTGAACCGGACGGTTACCCCGCCGCGGAACTGGATGCATGGGCCGAGCGCGTACGACGCTGGCACGCGGGCGGTGTTCCGGATGACCTGCCGCGGGTAGCGCCCGCAACCGCGCCCGCCGCAAAGTCGCGCGACGTGTTCCTCTACTTCATCAGTGCCGCCAAGGCACGCAACCCCGCCGCGGCCAGCGCGCTGCAAGGACGCCTGCATTGATGCGCCTGGTTGCTGCACTGCTGGCATCGGTACTGCTGGCGGGATGCGCCAGCGCGCCCCCGCCGAAGCCCGCGCCGGTCGCACCCCCGGCACCCGCGGTCGCGAGTGCCGCCTCACCCCGCTTCATGCCTTCCTCGCTGGCGGACGGCATCGGCGCCTTCATTGCGCAACCACGGTTCGCGCACGCCCAGTGGGGTATCGAAGTAGTGTCGCAGGCTACGGGCGCGGCGCTGTACCGGCACAACGCCGACAGCCTGTTCTTGCCCGCATCCAATGCCAAGCTGTTCACCTCCGCACTCGCGTTGCAGACGCTGGGGCCCGCTGCACGGTTCTCCACCACCTTGTACGCGACGTCTGCGTCGCGTGCCGGCGGCGTCCTGGATGGCAACCTGATCCTGCGTGGCGGTGGCGATCCTTCGCTGGGCGACGCCGCGGCCTCGCCCGGTTGGGCCGACCGCCTCGCCGCGGCAGTGGCCGCACGCGGCATCCGGCAGGTGCGCGGCGACCTGGTCGCGGATACCACGTATTTCTCCGGACCACCGTTCGGCGACGGCTGGGAAGCACTCGACCTGCAGGCGGGCTACGGTGCCTGGGCGGGGGCGCTGGGGGCGCAGGACAACGTGGTGCACGTGAAGGTCGCGCGCACCAAGACGCGCTGCTGCGACGTCACGGCCGACCCCGTCCAGGCCCGCATGCACATCGTCAACCTGACCGGTACTGCAGCGCCGCTCAGTCTGTACCGGCCACCCGGATCAAACACGTTGTACGCCAACGGCAGCCTGCCCACGAACGTGGCGCGCAGAGCCTACAAACTGTCGGCACCCGACGGCGCGCTGTTGGCCGCCAACCTGCTGCGCGACGCGCTGGCGCAACGCGGCATCACGCTGGACGGCAACGTGCGCGTGCTGCGTTGGCCGGAAGCCAACTCCGCGCTGTCAAGCGATCCGCAGACCATCGCCAGCATCACGTCGCCGCCCCTGTCGCAGTTGCTGGTACACATGCTGAAGCATTCCGACAACCGCTACGCGCAGATGCTGCTGCAACAGGTGGGCGTCGCGAGCGCCCGCGCCGGCGCCTGTGCCGACCGCGTCCAGCCGCCACAGACCAGCGCGGGCTGGGGCGCCTGTGCCCTGCGCGCCTTCCTTGGCCAAGCCGGCATCGACAAGGGCGAAGTGTCGCTGAACGATGGCTCGGGCCTGTCGCGCGAAGACCTGGTGACACCCGCGGCCGTCGTGAAGCTGCTGCGGTGGACCGCACGGCAGTCGTTCGCAAGCGCCCTGCTGGACGCACTGCCGGTCGCGGGTATCGACGGCACGCTGGAACACCGCATGCGTGCCGGCGCCGCCACCGACAACGTGCAGGCCAAAACCGGTACCCTCAGCCACGTCTACGCGTTGTCGGGTTTCGTCACTGATGCGGCCGGCCAACGCCTGGTGTTCTCGCTGCTGTTGAACCGCTACCTGCGGCCGACCGATTCGCTCGGACGCAACCTCCGGCCATCGCCGCAATCCGACCTGGATGCGATCGCGACGATGCTGGCGACCTACGGGGCGAACTGATGCAACGCAATTGGAAAACCCTGCTGCCGCTGCTGATCCTGGCCGTGGTGGTCGGTTACCTGTACATGCAACGGAACCGTCCGCTGACGGCGCCGCCCGCGCCGCCCACCGCATCCGCCGGCGTGGCGCCACAGGCCCCCGCAGCGCTGCCGTCCTTCCTGCCGCCCGAGGCGGTCCACACACTGGCGCTGATCGCGAGCAACGGCCCGTTCCCGCATCGTCAGGATGGCACGGTGTTCGGCAACTACGAACATCTGTTGCCGAGCGAACCGCGCGGCTACTACCACGAATACACGGTGGCAACGCCCGGCGCGCACGACCGCGGTGCGCGCCGCATCGTCGCGGGCGGCAATCCGCCGGTCGTGTACTACTACACGGACGACCACTACCGCAGCTTCCGCAAATTCACGGTGCCCCAATGAGCGGCAGCATCGACTTTGCGAGCACGCGACAGAACGGCGCCTGGCTGGTGGGTGAAACCGATCTCGACACGCTGGACGCTGCCGCGCACGCCGACGGTCATCTGGTGCGGCGCGTCAGCCTTGCCGGTTGCCACGACAAGGCCGATCTGCTGCAACGCATCGCCGTGGCGCTCGCGTTTCCGAAAACCTTCGGCGCCAACTGGGACGCGCTGGCCGACTGCCTTGGCGACCTGGAATGGCTGCCGCAGGCCAGCGGTTACGCGTGGCTATTCGACCATGCCGACGACCTGCGCGCCACCGCCGAGGACGAATTCGACGCGCTCTGCGACGTTCTGGAAGACGCATGTGCCAACTGGAAGGAACGCGGCACACCCTGCTTCGCGTTCCTCGCGCTGCCGGATGATGCGTTTGCGGGCCGCGGGTCCGGCGATGCGGATTGATCAACCTTGCGCAACCGACGCCGGCGTCCGCAATCTGCCGGGCAACCGCGCACCACCCCAAACCAGTCGCGGCCAGTGGCACGGGTGAAGTCAACCCAGATAGCACGGCCCCGTTTCGCGCACTTCCATGGTCGCCCATTCGGCGGCCGGGCACAGTGCGGCAAGTTCGACCGCTTCCTCGCGGGTGGCGCAATCGACCAGGAAGAATCCGCCAATCATTTCTCGGGCTTCGGTGAACGGGCCGTCGCGCAGGCTGCGCTTGCCGCCACGGATTTGCAGGCGTTGGCCTTCAGAATCGCTGCGCAACGACGAGTACGCACGCAGCACGCCGCGTGCTTTCAAGTCGTCGGCATAAGCCTGCATGCGTGCGTACAGCGCCCTGCCTGCATCCTCGGTACGTTCCGCGCGCTGGCCGCGCGGTTCGGCGACAAACAGCATGTAGGCCATTGATGATCTCCAAGTGTGTAACCCGTAGTTTGCCCTTGCTTCCGGAACCGGATTGATACGAAGCCCCGGTCATGTCTTCATTCTTTCGCCATTCCGGGGCTGTCCGTACTGGTCGCGGGCGAAATCCTGAATGGCGAACCGTTGGCGATCCGGGATCACCTGTCTTCCGTACACGCTTCAGCGCGCTGGCGCAGCAATTCCGCTTCGCGCGTGTTGCCGGTCAGCGCAGCCGCGCGTTCGAATTCCGCGCGCGCCTCGTGCAGGCGGCCCAGTTTGAACAGCAAATCGCCGCGCACGCTGGGCAGCAGGTGGTAGCTGGCGAGCGCGCGTTCGTCGCGCAGCGCGTCGACCAACGCCAGCCCGGCCTGCGGGCCTTCCGCCATCGACACCGCGACCGCGCGGTTCAGCTGCGCGACCGGTGAGGGCGCAACCTCCGCCAAGCGCGCGTACAGCAACGCGACCCGCTTCCAGTCGGTGTCGCGCGCGCGCAGCGCCCGCGCGTGGCAGGCGGCGATCGCGGCCTGCAGCGCGTAGTTGCCATCGGCGCCGCCCATCCGCTCGGCACGCTCCAGCGATGCCAGACCGCGGCGAATCAGCAGGCGATCCCAGCGCGTGCGGTCCTGGTCGAGCAACAAGATCGGCGTGCCATCGGCCGCGGTGCGGGCGTGCAGGCGCGAAGCCTGGATTTCCATCAGCGCGACCAGGCCATGCACCTCCGGTTCGCGTGGCGCGAGCCCCGCCAGTACCCGCCCCAACCGCAGCGCGTCCTCGCACAGCGCGGGCCGTGCCCAGTCGTCACCGGTGGTCGCGGTGTAGCCTTCGTTGAAGATCAGGTAGACCACTTCCAGCACGGATGCCAGGCGTGGCGCCAGCTCCGCGCCGCGGGGCACTTCGAACGGCACCTGCTTTTCCGCCAGCGTGCGTTTGGCGCGCACGATGCGTTGCGCGACCGTGGCCTCGGGCACCAGGAACGCGCGCGCGATTTCAGGCGTAGTCAGCCCGCCCAGCATGCGCAGGGTCAGCGCGACCTGCATGTCCCGTCCGAGCACGGGGTGGCAAGCGACGAAGATCAGCCGCAGCAGATCGTCGCCGATGTCGTCGTCCAACGCGTCCGCCTGGTCGGGTGCGTGTGCCATGGCCTCCGCCTCGAGCTCGTAACCGAGCGCAGTACGCTTGTCGTCGCGCATCCGGTTGTGGCGGATCAGGTCGATCGCGCGGCGCTTGGCAGTGGTCATCAGCCATGCGCCCGGATTGTCCGGCACGCCGTCCCGCGGCCAGCGTTCCAGCGCGACGACCAGCGCTTCCTGCGCCAGGTCCTCGGCCTGCCCGACGTCGTGCAGCATCCGCGCCAGCCCGGCGATCAGGCGTGGTGCCTCGATCTTCCAGACCGTCTCGATGGTGCGGTGGGCGTCGGCCGCCGTCATGACGGGCGATCACATCATCGTCGCGCCTCGGACGCAAGCATTCGGCCGGCCGGCATTCAGGCTTTCGCGATCCTCTCGCGCACGCGCGCTTCACGCGCACGGATCTCGGGCGTCGCGGCGTCGCCGAAATCGCACATTTCGAAAACCGGCCGCAGCTCGATCTCAGCCCCGCCGTCGAACAACGGCGCGCGCTTGATCCACTCGATCGCCTCGTCCATCGAACGCACCTGCCACAACCAGAAACCGGCAACCAGCTCCTTGGTTTCCGCGAACGGGCCGTCGATCACGGTGCGCGTCCTGCCCTCGAAGCGCACCCGAGCGCCCTTCGAGCTGGGTTGCAGCCCTTCGGCCATCAGCATCACGCCGGCCTCGACCAGCCTTTCGTTGAACGCGCCCATCTCGGCCAGCTCGCCGGCATCCGGCACGCCGCCAGCCTCGGATTCCCCGCTCGCCTTCACGATCACCAATACGCGCATGACTTGTCTCCAGTGCTCCGGCGACGGGCCGGGCTTGCCATTGCGACGATCCGGGGCGCCGGGAATCGACAGGCGGCCTGGGGTCCCGGATGGCGCGAGTAACATGTATAGCCTTTGTCGCCGCGCGTCACCGGCGTGGCGCAAGGTCGCCCCGTTTGCACCCGCCTTGACCAAGGAGCTCCCGATGACGAAGCACGGCAAGTCCGCCCCCCTCGCGCTCGGTATCCTGCTTGGGGTCGGCCTTTGCACAGTATTGCCGTCGCCAGCGCACGCCGCTGCGCCGGCCGCGAGCGTCACCACGCAGGCTGACAATGTCACCCGCGCCACGCTCGACAACGGCCTGCGCGTAGTGATCGTGCGCGACACGCTGGCGCCGATGGTGACCACGCAGATCACCTACCTTGCCGGCAGCTACGAGGCACCCAAGGGGTATCCCGGCACGGCACACGCACTTGAACACATGATGTTCCGCAACTCGACCGGCCTGACCGGCGCGCAGCTAAACGAGATCACCGGCAAGATGGGCGCCGAGAACAACGCCTTTACCACCAACGACGCCACCCAGTATTTCTTCGTCGCGCCGGCGCAGTACGTGGACATGCTGCTGCAGATCGAATCCATCCGCATGCGCGGCGCGCAGCTGACCACCAAGGACTGGGACCTCGAAAAGGGCGCGATCGAACAGGAAGTTTCGCGCGACATTTCCGACCCGGGCTACCTGGCCTTCCAGCAGGCCGAGCGGACGCTGTATGAGGGCACCGGCTACGCCGAGGACGCGTTGGGCTCACGGCCAAGCTTCGACGCGACCACCGGCAAGATCCTGCAGGGCTTCTACAACGACTGGTACCAGCCCAACAACGCGATCCTGGTGATCGCGGGCGACGTGGACGCGCAGGCGACCCTGGCCAAGGTGAAGCAGTTGTTCGGAGCGATTCCGCAGGGCGAGCTGCCGCCACGCACGCCGGTGAAACTGCAACCCTTCAAGCCACAGACGATCGCCAAGACCACGCCGGACGCCACCGGCAGCGTGCAATACCTGTTCCGCACGCCGGGCCAGCAATCGAAGGACAACGCGGCCCTGCAGGTGCTGATGGACGTGCTGAGCAATTCGCGCAGCGCGCTGTCGGACCTTGCCGCGCAGGGCAAGGTACTGTCGGCCGACGCCGGCGTGCAGCCGTTCGTGCACGGCGGCATCGGCACCATCGAGGTCGGGTTCCCGAAAGGCGGCGACAGCCAGCAGGCCAAGGCGTATCTGGATGGCGTGCTCGCCGGCCTTTTGAAGAATGGCGTGCCCGCAGACCTGGTGGATGCCGCCAAGCGGCAGGAACAAGCCCAGTTCGAATTCGCCAAGAACAGTCCGATGCAACTGGGTGAGGCCTGGTCGCAGGCGCTGGCCTGGCAGGGCCTGGACTCGCCGCAGCAAGGCCTGGATCAGATCCTGGCCGTCACGCGCGCCGACGTCGATCGCGTCGCGCGGGGATACCTGAAGCCCGACCAGCGCATCACGGTGGTGCTGACGCCAAACCCCGAAGGCAAGCGCCCGCTGAACAGCCAGGGCTTCGGCGGCACCGAATCATTTGCCAGCAACGACAAGCTCAACGGCCCGCTGCCGGCATGGGCCACCGCGCAACTGGCGACGCTGCAGATGCCGCACTGGACGTTGGCGCCGACCACGATGAAGCTGGCCAACGGCATCACCCTGATCGTGCAGCCCACCAACGTCAGCAAGACGGTCACCGTGGTCGGGCGCATCGACAGCAATGAGGACCTGCAGGCCCCCAAGGGCGAGGAAGGCGTGGGCAAGCTGCTGGGATCGCTGTTCGACTATGGCACCACCACGCTGGACCGTGCGGCCTTCCACAAGGCGCTGGATGACATCGCCGCGACCGAATCCGGTGGCAGCACCTTCAGCCTGGCCGTGCCCAGCGAACACTTCGGGCAGGGGCTGGCGCTGCTGGCCGACAACGAGTTGCATCCGGCCTTGCCGCAGACGGCCTTCGCGGTGCAGCAACAAACGCTCGCACGCACGCTGGCGGGTGAGCTGCAATCGCCGCGCTACAAGATGATGCACGCCTTGATGCAGGGCCTGCTGCCCGCGGGCGATCCGGGTTTGCGCCAGGCCACGCCGCAGACGGTGGACGCCCTGACCCTGGCCGACGCCAAGGCCTACTACGCACGCGTGTATCGGCCCGACATGGCCACCATCGTGGT
>JAICHS010000044.1 GCA_025924775.1 Rhodanobacteraceae bacterium | reverse complement strand
GCGTACAGCGCGGGCTCCATTGGGAACAGGCACAGCACGCTGTCGGCGGAGCGGCCGATTTTTGCGGCGCGGCCTTCACGCCAGGCCCAGATCGACGGGCTGACGTAGTGCACGGTCGGGATACCGGCGTCCTTCAGCTTCGTTTCCAGGCCGAGGTTGAAGTCCGGCGCGTCGATGCCGATGAACACGTCGGGCCGCAACGCGATCAGGCGCCGCGCCAGCGAGGCGCGCAGGCGCAACAGGCGTGGCAGGTGGCGCAGCACTTCGGCCAGTCCCATCACCGACAGCTCGGCGATGTCGTGCCAGGCGTCCAGCCCCGCAGCGCGCATGCGCTCGCCGCCGACCCCCACGAAGCGTGCGCCGGGAAAGCGACCGCGCAGGGCTTCGAGCAGTGCCGCGCCCAATTGGTCGCCGGAATCCTCGCCAGCGACCAGCGCGAACACCGGAGCGTCGGGCAGTGAGAATCGGGATTCGGGAACGGATTCAGCGGTCATGTGCGAGGTCACTGCCGGGGGCTTGAAAGCGGATGCCGCCGCGATTCCCGATTTTCAGAGGTCCATTCCGGGCCGTCAGCGCACCAGCGAGCGTTCGCTGCGGGCGATGAAATCGCTGAACGCGCGCAAGTCGACGTTGCCGTCTGCTTGTTCCGCCAGCACGGCCTTGGCTTCCTCCAGCGTCTTGTGCGACATGTACAACGTGCGGTAGGCGCGCTTGATCGCGGCGATGCGTTCGGCGTCGAAGCCGCGCCGTTTCAGTCCCTCCGCGTTCACGCCGCGCGGCACCGCGAATTGACCGGCCACGTAGATGAACGGCGGCACGTCACGGTTGATCGCGGAGTACATCGCGGCGAAGGCGTGCGCACCGACCTTGCAGAACTGGTGCACGCCCGCGAACCCGCCCAGCACCACCCAATCGCCAAGCTCGACGTGACCGGCCAACGTGGCGTTGTTGGCAAGAATCGTGTGGCTGCCGACCTGGCAATCGTGCGCCACGTGCACGTAGGCCATCACCCAGTTGTCGTCACCGATGCGGGTGACGCCGCCACCTTCGGCGGTGCCGCGATTGATGGTGACGAATTCATGGAAGGTGTTGCCGTCGCCGATGACCAGTTCGCTGCGTTCGCCTTTGTATTTCTTGTCCTGGGGGTCACCACCGATGGAGGCGAAGGCGTCGATGCGGTTGTTGCGCCCGATCCGCGTCGGTCCCTGCAGCAGCGCGTGCGCGCCGACGCGGCAGCCGGCACTGATTTCGACCTCGTTTCCGATGACGGCCAGCGGGCCGACCGTGACATCGTCGGCAAGCCGCGCACCCGGATCGACGATTGCGGTGGGGTGGATGTTGGGCCGCACCGCAGTCACCGGGTGGATTCCGCGCACATCAGTTCGCAGGTGGCAGCCTCCTTGCCGTCGACCAGTGCGCGGGCGGTGAAGATGCCCATGCTGCGGATCATCCGCTTCAGCTGCACTTCCAGGCGCAACTGGTCGCCGGGTACCACGGGCCTCAAAAAGCGCGCGTTGTCCACCTTAGCCAGGTAGAAGATGCGATCGTCCTTGGCCATGTTGGTGCCGGACAACCCGATCAGCAGGCCGGATGCCTGCGCCAGCGCCTCGACGATCAGCACGCCCGGCATCACCGGGTGGCCGGGAAAGTGCCCCTGGAAGAACGGCTCGTTGAAGCTGACGTTCTTGAGCGCGGCGATGCTTTTTCCGGGATCGAGTTCGATCACGCGATCGACCAGCAGGAACGGATAGCGATGCGGCAGGATGGCCGCGATCTGTTCCGCGTCGACCGGCAGGATCACCGGAGTGGCTGTGTCTTTCATCAATGGCTTTCCTTGGTCAATGCTTGCAACTGCTTTTCCAGTGCCACGACGCGGCGCGCCAGCGTATCCAGCTGTCGCATGCGGGCGGCATTGCGGCGCCACGCACGGTTTTCTTCCAGCGGCGCACCGGAGGAATACACGCCGGGCGCGTGGATGGAGTGCGTCACGAGGGTCATTGCCGTGATGGTAACGCCGTCGGCCACCTCGAGGTGGCCCAACACGCCCGCGCTGCCACCGATCAGGCAGTTGCGCCCGATCTTGGCGCTGCCTGCGACCGCGGCGCAACCAGCCAGCGCGGTGTGTGCGCCGATGTGGACGTTGTGCGCGATCTGGATCTGGTTGTCCAGGCGCACGTCTTCCTCCAGCACGGTGTCGTCCAGCGCCCCGCGGTCGATGGTGGTGTTGGCGCCGATTTCGCAATCGTCACCGATGCGCACGCCACCGAGCTGCGGCACCTTGACCCAGCCGTCGGCATCGCGCGCAATGCCGAAGCCGTCGGCGCCCAGCACCGCGCCGGGGTGGACCAGCACGCGCTGGCCCAGGGTCACGCGGGTCACCAGCGTCACGTGCGCGCCAAGCCGGCATTGCGCACCGACGACGCAACCTGGGCCGATGACGCAATGCGGGCCGAGAGTGGCGCCGGCCGCGACGCTGGCACCGGATGCAACCACGCAGCCGGGCCCGACGCTGGCGGAGGGATCGACCGTTGCGTCGGCGGCGACCACGGCGGTGGAGTGAACGCCAGGCTGTGCGGTGGGCGTTCTTTCGAAAAGCGTCGCGATGTGGGCGTAGGCGAGGTACGGATCGGGCGCCACCAGCGCCGGTACCGGGCTGGCGTCCGCGTGGTCGGCACGCAGCACGACCACGCCCGCCGCGGTGCGGGCAAGCTCGCCGGCGTAACGCGGGTTGGCAAGGAACGCGAGCTGGCCGCGCTGTGCCCGGGCCAGCGGTGCCACACCATGGATCATACCCGTGGCGTCGCCGCGAACCTCGAGCCCGAAGCGCCGCGCGAGTTCGTCGATCCGATAACCGATTGCTGGTTCCATTCGCCCCTGCGGTCGAAGAGTTTTGTTAACGACGCACGCGCACTGCCTGCCGGTAGATTGCGCGCAGTCGCGGGAATTGTATCGGTCTGCGGCCTTTTCGGCCCCCTTGAGTCAAGGGGGCGATCAAACCGTTGCAGGGCAACGGTTTGATGGGGTTGGGGGGCATGCGCTGTTCGTTTTGGGCAGTGTGTCCGCACGCAGTGCGGGACGCACCGAACTAAAACGTGCGGCCGAAGTAGAACTGCAGCGTCTCTTCGAACGGCTTGTCGCCCGGCTTGTCGCGGATCGGCTGCGCCAGGTTGATCACGATCGGGCCGACCGGCGCGATCCACTGCAGCGAAATGCCGACCGACGCGCGCAGCTCCGAGGCGCTGAAATCGCCGTAGTTGGCGTACACGTTGCCGACGTCGGTGAACAGCGACACACGCGCCTTGTTGTTGTCCTTGAAGAACGGCAGAACGAGCTCGGCGCTGCCCAGCACCTTGAACGCGCCACCCACCGGCTGCGGGCGAAAGTAGGCACCGCCCGCGCAGGTGCTGGCCGAGGTCGCGATGGCGGTGGGGTCGGGCTTGCCGTCGGCATCGATCAGGCCCGAGCAGATGCGTGGGCCCAGGGTGTTGTCCTGGAAGCCGCGCACGTCGCGCACGCCGCCCGCATAGTAGTTCTGGTAGAAGGGGAACGACATCGTCCGGATGACGCCGTTGGCGTCCGCGTATTGCACCGAGATGTCCTTGTTGCCGTACGCCTGGCCGTAGCCGAGGGTGCCGGACAGATGGCCGACGAAGTCGAACGGCAGCTGGAAGTAGTCGCTGCTGGACAATGTGAGTTTGTAGTACGGCACCGTGCCGCCGGGCAGGCCGACTTCGGCGCTGACCTGCTGCAGGCCGCCACGGGTGGGCTTGAAAAAGCTGTTCAGCGTGTCGTGCGAATACGACAGCGTCAGGGGCGCGCTGTGGATGGTGTAGTGGCCAATCTTGTTGATCTGGTCGAAGAACAGCTGCGGCGTGAAGCCGGGGATCAGGTCCAGCTTGGTCTTGTTGACGCCGATGCCGACGTTGACGCTGTCGGTTTCGCTGATGGGGAAGCTGAGGTACGAGGACAGTGCGTCGGTATCGGACAGGTAGGACGCGATGTTCTGTTCGCCCTGGTTCAACTTCAACACGCTGGCGTTGTAGCCGATGCCGATGCCGCTGTCGGTGAGGTAGGGATCGAAGAACGAAACCTGGTACTGCTTCAGGAACAGGCTCTTGGAGAACGTCGCCGACACCTGGTTGCCGGTGCCGAGGAAGTTGTTGTTCGAGATCGAGGTGGACAGGATGATGCCGGAAACCTGCGAGTAGCCCACGCCGAACTGGAACTGGCCGGAGGATTCCTCGGTGACCTTGACGTTGAGGTCCACTTCGTCGGTGGTGCCCGGCACCTTGGCGGTGTCGACGCTCACATCCTTGAAGAATCCGAGGCGCTGCAGGCGCACCTTGGAGCGGTCGATCGCGGCCTGCGAATACCACGCGCCCTCGTACTGGCGCATTTCGCGGCGCAGCACCGGGTCCTGGGTGTTGGTGTTGCCCTTGAAGTTGATGCGGCGTACGTATACGCGCGGGCCCGGCTCGACGAAGAAGGTGAGGTCGACGGTACGGTCCTTCTCGTCAATCTTGGGAATCGGCGAGACCTTGGCGAAGGCGTAGCCGATGTTGGACAGCACGTCGGTGATCGCGTCGGCCGACAGCTCGATGCTGTGGCGGTCGAACACCTGGCCCGGCTTGATGCGCAGCACCTTGCGCAGCGCGTCCTCGGGCAGCACCAGGGTGCCGAGCAGGTGGATCTCCGAGACCTTGAAGATCTCGCCTTCGTGAATCGCCGCCGCGATGTAGATGTTGCGCTTGTCGGGGCTGATCGTGACCTGCGCCGAATTGATGTTGAAATCCGCGTAACCGCGGTCGAGGTAGTACGAGGACAGCTTGGTCAGGTCGCCCGACAGCTTTTCGCGTGAATACTGGTCGTTGTTGGAATACCACGACGTCCAGTTGGGCGTGCCCGACTCCCACTTGTCGCGGATCTGGCTGTCGGTGAACGTGCGGTTGCCAACGATGTTGATTTCCTGGATGTTGGCGGCCTTGCCTTCCTTGACCTCGATATCGATGGCCACGCGGTTGCGGTCGAGGTTGGTGACGTGCGGCGTGATCTCGACGTTGTACTTGCCGCGGTCGTTGTATTGCGACACCAGTTGTTGCTGCATCTGGTCTAGCGTCAGGCGGTCGAAGGTCTGGCCCTCGGCGAGGCCGGCGGACTTCAGGCCCTTCATCAGCTGGTCGGTCTTGATGTCCTTGTTGCCGTGCACGGTGAGGCTGGCGATGGAAGGGCGCTCCTGCACCTTGACGATCAGGATCGAGCCTTGCTGCTCCAGCACCACGTCGTTGAAGAAGCCGGTCTTGAACAGCGCCTGGATGGCCTTCTGGGCGGTGGCGTCATTCAGAGTCTGGCCGGGCTCGATCGGCAGGTAGCTCAGTACCGTACCGGCCGCGATGCGCTGCAGGCCCTCGATGCGGATGTCGCTGACGGTGAAGGGCTGAAATGCGTACGCGGCCAGCGGTGTGGACAGGGCAGCGAACAGGATCAGTGCGGCGACTCGTTTCATCGTCGATTCCGGAGCTTTGGGAAGATGTTGCACAAACCGCGCATCGTACAGGCGCAGGCGCGCCCGCGAAAGCGGAACCGTCAGGCTGGGCCGCGAATTCGCCGGCCGAACCGGGGCTTGCGCGGCGGGATTGCGTTCACGAAAAAATCCGCAGGATGTCGTTGTAGAAAGCCAGGCCCATCAGCATCACCAACAGCGCCATGCCCATGTACTGGCCCGTGGCCATGGCGCGGTCCGACAGCGGACTGCCCTTGACCAGTTCGATCACGTAATAGAGCAGGTGACCGCCATCCAGGATCGGGATCGGCAGCAGGTTCATGACGCCGAGGCTGAGCGAGATGATGCCAAGGAAGTACAGGAACCACGCCGGCCCCATCTCGGCCGAGGTCTGCGCGTACTGCGCGATGGAAATCGGCCCCGACAGATTGGACAGCGCGGCCGAGCCCGT
Source organism: Rhodanobacteraceae bacterium (assembly GCA_025924775.1). Lineage (GTDB taxonomy): Bacteria > Pseudomonadota > Gammaproteobacteria > Xanthomonadales > Rhodanobacteraceae > 66-474. The sequence goes on along the minus strand of JAICHS010000044.1, from coordinate 6,964 downwards.
CAGCATGTGGCCCAGCATCGATACGGTCGCGGCGGTAAGGTCCCACATTTGCCCGAACGCCGCGGGGATGGCCGCGAGCGGTCCGCGCCGCAGCACGGTGTCGTATTTGGCGGTCTTGGGCTGCGCATACACGCCGATGGCCCAGACCTTGCTGCCGTCCGGCTCGGCCGTCAGGCGCGGCTGCAGGCTGACGGGCAGGCTTCGGCCTGCACGTTCGACGATGAGCGCAAGCTGGTGGTCGGGCCTGGCCAGATTGCGGGTGGTGGCGGTCAACTGGTTCCAGTCGTCGATCGCGGTACCGTCGATGCTGGTGATGCGGTCACCCGGCTGGAGCCCGGCCGCGGCCGCGGCGCTGCCGGGCACGACTTTGCCCACCACCGGCGGCAGACTGTGCTGCAGTGGCGTCAGGCCCATCTGTTCGAACAGCGCCTGGTCGCTGGGATGCGGTGGCAGGCGCTCGAGCTGCAGCACGCGGGTCGCCACCGCGCCCGTGGGCGTGCGCACTTCCAGACGCGTGGGCTGGTGCGCCTGCGCTGCATTGGCAAGATCGAGCCCAAGGTCGGTCCAGTTGGAAACCGGGTGGCCGGCGACGCTGAGGACGCGGTCACCGCGCTGGATGCCCGCTTGCGCGGCGAGCTGGGTGACGTCGCCCACCAGCGGCTGGAAATCCGGCTTGCCGATCACCAGCATCGCCCAGAACGCGGCCACTGCGAACACCAGGTTGAACACCGGGCCGGCCAGCACCACCAGGATGCGTTGCCAGATCGGCTTGCCGGTGAATTCGCGCGGACGATCTTCGGGCGCGACGTCGCCCTCGCGCGCGTCCAGCATCTTCACGTAGCCGCCCAGCGGAATCCAGGCCACGCAGTATTCGGTGCCGTCCTTGCCGTACCACGACTTGATCGGCTTGCCGAAGCCGACCGAGAAGCGCAGCACCTTGATGCCGCAGCGGCGCGCGACCCAGAAATGCCCGAACTCGTGGAAGGTCACCAAAACGCCAAGGGTGACGATCATCCACCAAATCGAGCCCAGGATGTTGCCAAGCTCACTCATGCGGTTGCGGTCGAATCAGACATGTTTCCATGATAAAGCAACGCGCCTGAAGACCAAGGCGCATGGGTGCATTGACCGCAGCGCGTGCCGCCAGTTCCTTACAAACCCAGCAGGGACTTGCCGAGAACGAACGCCGGCAGCGCCGCGACAATCGAATCCATGCGGTCAAGCATGCCGCCGTGGCCCGGAAACAGCGCGCCGGAATCCTTGACGCCCGCGTGGCGCTTGATCAGGCTTTCGAACAGGTCGCCCACGACCGAGAACAGCACGGTTACCAGCGCCAGCGCTACGATCGCGGGCAGGCGGTTTGGCGGGACGTTCAGCAGCGCGCCGCCGACCAGGCCGACGACGCCCGAGCACACCAGCGCGCCGTACACGCCCTCGCGGGTCTTGCCGGGGCTGATCGCGGGCGCCAGCTTGGTGTGCCCCCAACGCCGACCCGCGGAGAAGGCGCCGATGTCGGCACCGAACACGATGCAGGCGAAAAACACCACCCACCAGGGCCCGTGCCCCGGGTTCGGCGTGGCCATGTCGCCGTGCATCACCACCAGCGCGCACCACGCCGGCACCACCACCAGCGCGCCCGCCAGCAGTTTCAAGGCTGCGTTGCGCGGCGTCATCGCATTGCCGAAGCGGTGGTGGTCCAGCCAGGCCAGCGCCAGCAGCCACCATGCCAGGCCGGCCAGCACCGGCAGCCACCACGCCGGCGACTTGCACACTTGCCAGAACAGCGCGAACAGGATGGCGTAGCCCAACAACAGCACCGCGCGCAATGCGCGGCCATGCACGCCGGCCATGCGCGTCCATTCCCACATGCCCATCAGGAAGATCAGGCCGAGCAGGGTGGCGAAGACCGAGGCCTTGGTCAGGAAGATCAACGCAAGCAGCAACGGCGTGAGGACGATGGCGGTGATGACGCGTTGCTTCAACATGACCCGGGCGCGCCTTCAGACCGCACGCGCGGTGGCGACGGGGGTACAGCCGAAGCGCCGCTCGCGGCGGGCGTAGTCATCGAGGGCACGGTCGAGCTCGGTGTCGTCCATGTCGGGCCACAGGGTATCGGTGAAATACAGTTCGGTATACGCCAGTTGCCATAGCAGGAAATTGCTGATGCGACGCTCGCCGCCCGTACGGATCAGCAGGTCGGGCGGCGGCAGGTCGGCCAGACAGAAATAGCGCGCCAGCGTCTGCTCGTCGATGTCCGCGGGCTCCAGTTCGCCCCGCGCCACCGCCTCGGCGGCGCGGCGCGCGGCCTGCACGGTGTCCCAGCGGCCACCGTAGCTGACGCAGATGTTGAGGGTCAGGCGCGCGTTGCCGGCCGTCCGCAGCGCCGCCGCCAGCATGCGGTTGCGCAAGGTATCCGAGAACGCCGACAGCTGGCCCACGAAGCGTACGCACACCGAGTTCTTGTGCAGCTCGTCGATTTCCTTGTCCAGCGCCTTCACGAACAGGTCCAGCAGTGCGCCGACTTCCGTCCGCGGGCGCTTCCAGTTTTCCGAGGAGAACGCGAACAGGGTCAATGCGCCGATGCCATTGCGCAGGCAGTACGCCACGGTCGCGCGCACCGACTTCTGGCCGGCACGATGGCCGAAGCTGCGTGGCTGCCCGCGGCGCCGCGCCCAGCGTCCGTTGCCGTCCATCACGATCGCGAGGTGGCAGGGCACGACCGCACGCGCGGGTACACCACGCGCCGTCGGGGCCGCGGACGGTGTCGCCGACAGCACTTTTGCCTGCATGGGATTCCCCGTTCCGGCGCGTTCGGCGCACCGTGTTGAGTGACGCTGGATTGGCATCGTCCGTCCGGTCAGATGGCCAGCAGTTCCTGTTCCTTGGCTTGGACCTCGGTGTCCACGTCCTTGATGAAACGATCCGTCAGCTTCTGGATGTCGTCCTGCGCGCGGTGATCGTCGTCCTCGCTGATCTGCTTGTCCTTCAGCAGGTTCTTGACCTGTTGCAGCGCGTCGCGGCGGACGTTGCGCACCGCGACCTTGGCGTTCTCGCCGGCGTGGCCGACGTGCTTGGCCAGTTCCTTGCGGCGCTCCTCGGTGAGTGGCGGCATGTTGAGGCGGATCGTGGTGCCGGCGGTGGTCGGCGTGACGCCAAGGTCGGAGGCCATGATGGCCTTTTCAACCGCGGCGACGGTGGATTTTTCGTACGGGGTGATGGTCAGCGAGCGGGCGTCGGACACGGCCACCGTCGCCACCTGGTTCAGTGGCACGTCCGAGCCGTAGTAGCTGACCTTGATGCCTTCCACCAGTGCGGTGCTGGCGCGGCCGGTACGCAGGTGCGACAGCTCGTGGCGCAGCGCCTCGATGCTCTTGCCCATGCGATCCTGGGCATCGCGCTTGATGTCGGTGGTGTTCATCGCCGGGTTCCGTCAGGTCAATGGAAACGGCCAAGTATAAAGGCGCGCCCGCGCCCGTGGCCGGCGAGGCGGGACCGGGGCGCGGGGTGGCGGCGTGTTCAGTGCGTGTCGCCGACCAGGGTGCCGATCTGCTCACCCTTGAGGATGCGCATCAGGTTGCCCGGACGCGTCATGTCGTAGATGCGCAGGGGTAGGTGATGGTCGCGGCACAGGGCGATCGCGGCGGTGTCCATCACCTTCAAATTGCGCGCGATCACTTCTTCGTAGCTGACGTGCTCGAAACGCTTGGCGTCTTTTTTCTTCTTGGGATCGGCGCTGTACACGCCATCGACCTTGGTGGCCTTCAGCAGCAGGTTGGCGCCCACTTCGACCGCGCGCAGCGCGGCGGCGGAATCGGTGGTGAAGAACGGATTGCCGGTGCCGCCCGCGAACAACACGATGCGGCCCTTTTCCAGGTGCCGGATCGCGCGGCGACGGATGAAATCCTCGCACACGTCGTGGATCTGGATCGCGCTCATCACGCGCGCGAAGCCGCCGCGTTTTTCCAGCGCGTCCTGCATCGCCAGCGCGTTCATCACGGTGGCCAGCATGCCCATGTGGTCGCCGGTGACGCGGTCCATGCCGGCTTCCGCCAGACCGGCGCCACGAAAGATGTTGCCGCCGCCGATCACCACGCCGATTTCGCTGCCGAGCTTGCGCGCCTCCAGGATCTCGTCCGCCATGCGCCCGATCACCTCCGGGTCGATCCCGTAGTCGGCCGAACCCATCAACGCCTCGCCGGACAGCTTCAACAGGATGCGCCGGTAGATGGGCGACGACTTTGGTTTGACGGGCATGCGGGCTCTCGGCGATGTGGGCAAATGTGGCGATTGTAGCCGACGCGTATTGTTTCGCGTGCGGCCCGTGAACGGTCGCGCGCGAGGCGCGCGCCTGCGCAAGCGGCTGGCGTAGGCGCCTGCCTTGCAGGCGCAACGGGCGAATGGCGCATGCAAAAAAGCCGCGGATGGCCGCGGCTTGTTTGCGATGCAACCGGCGAGGTGGCGCGCTTACGCCAGACCGGCCTGCTTCATCACTTCCGCGTGGAAATCCTCTCCCTTCTTCTCGATGCCTTCGCCGACCGCGATGCGGTGGAACGACAGTACCTTGGCCTTGGCCTTGGCCAGCGCATCGCCAACGGAAACATTGGTGTCCAGCACGTAGGGCTGGCCGGTCAGCGAGATTTCGTTGAGGGTCTTGCGGATCTTGCCGCCGATCATCTTCTCCTGGATCTCGGCGGGCTTCTGCTTGTCCTTGGCGCTCATCTGCGCCAGCGAGATTTCCTTTTCCTTGGCGACGAACTCGGCCGGCACGTTGTCCGGGGCGATGTATTGCGGGTTCATCGCGGCGATGTGCATCGCGACGCCACGCGCGAGTTCCGCGTCGCCGCCTTCCAGCGCGACCAGCACGCCGATGCGGCCGCCGTGCACGTAGGCGCCCAGTACCGGGGCATTGTCGATGCGGGCCAGACGGCGCACCTGCACGTTCTCGCCCACCTTGGCGACCAGTGCCTGGCGGGCTTCCTCGACGCTGCCAGCGCCGAGCTTGGCGGCCTTGAGGGCCGCGATGTCCTGCGCGCCGCTCTGCAACGCGGTCTGCGCGACTGCATTCGTGAACTTCAGGAAGTTCTCGTCCTTGGCGACGAAGTCGGTTTCCGAATTGATCTCGGCCAGCGCGCCGCTGTTGCCGGACTGCGCCAGCGCAATGCGGCCTTCGGCGGCCACGCGGTCGGCCTTCTTGTCGGCCTTGGCCAGCCCCTGCTTGCGCAGCCACTCGACGGCGGCGTCGATGTCGCCGTGGTTCTGGGTGAGGGCCTTCTTGCACTCCATCATGCCGGCGCCGGAGCGCTCGCGCAGTGCCTTGACCATCGCGGCGGTGATTTCCATGGTGTACCTCTGACTTTTTCGGTGGCGCCGCGGGGTCGCGGCTCGCGCCCCTCTCCCGTCGGGAGAGGGGCAGGGGTGGGCGTTCGGGTTGCGCCAGAAATGGGGGCTTGCCGGATCGATTCAATCCGCGGACCGGCCCTGCATCCAGCGACGGGTGCCGTCGGCTCCCGGAGGGAACGTGAACGGCACGCCCGAACGCGCAGGCTTACTTGGCGTCGCCTTCGGCCGCGGGCGCATCGGCGTGCTTCGGCGCCGATTTCTTCGCGGGCCGGCGGGCCGGCTTGTGGCCGTCGTCGTCCTTGCCGGAGGCGACCGGGTTGCCCTCGGCGTCCAGCTCGACGAACTCGCTGTCGTCGCCATGGCCCTGGATCGGCGCCGCGGCCTTGCCTTCCAGCACCGCGTCGGCGGCGGCGCGTGCGTACAGCTGCACCGCGCGGATCGCGTCGTCGTTGCCCGGGATCGCGTACTCCACCAGGGTCGGGTCGTAGTTGGTGTCGACCACCGCGACCACCGGGATGCCGAGCTTCTTGGCTTCCAGCACCGCGATGTTTTCGTGGCCGATGTCGATCACGAACAGTGCGTCCGGCAGATGCTTCATGTCCTTGATGCCGCCCAGCGACTTCTCGAGCTTGTCGCGCTCGCGGCGCAGGCTGAGCACTTCGTGCTTGACCAGCTTGTCGAAGGTGCCGTCGGTCTCGGCGGCTTCCAGTTCCTTCAGGCGCGCGACCGACTGCTTGACCGTGCGGAAGTTGGTCAGCATGCCGCCCAGCCAGCGGGCATTGACGTAGGGCATGCCGCAGCGCTGGGCTTCCTCGCCGATCGCTTCGCGCGCGGAGCGCTTGGTGCCGACGAACAGCACGGTGCGGCGCTTCTGCGCCAGGCCGGACAGGTAATTCATGGCGTCGGTGAACTTCGGCACCGTCGCCTCGAGGTTGATGATATGGATCCTGCCGCGCGCGCCGAAGATGTACGGCGCCATCTTGGGGTTCCAGTAACGCGTCTGGTGGCCGAAATGCACGCCGGCTTCCAGCATCTGGCGCATGGTGACTTGAGGCATTTGGGTGACTCCGATGAGGGAACCCGTGTTTGCCTCCACGGTATCCGCCCCGATGGCGGCTGACGCGTGGCTTGGACAAGCGTGGCTCCGGGGTTGGGCTTCCGCAGGTCCCGCGGCAACGACCCTCCTGCGAGGGACCCCGGTGCCGGTTCCTGACCTGCGTGTGGATTCGCCGGTGACGTCCGGCGTGGACGGTTTTGCCGTAGCAAAGCTGCACAATTGTAAGGGATGGCCGCGTCGGGGGCAACCGGCCCGGACTGCTGCCGGTGCTTGCTGCTAACCTTGCGATTTTATCGCGAGAGTCTGGCCATGGCGTTGACCACGCCCCGAACCATGCCCGGCACGCTGGAGTTGCTGCCGCGCGAGCAGATCGCGTTCCAGCGCATGCTGGACACCATCCGCCGCGGCTTCGAAGTGTACGGGTTTTTGCCGATCGAGACGCCGGCCATCGAATTCGCCGACATCCTGCTGACCAAGAGCGGCGGCGAAACCGAGCGCCAGGTCTATTTCGTGCAATCGACCGGGGCGCTGGAACAGGCGGGGCGGCCGGAACACGCACTGCGGTTC
>JAICHS010000043.1 GCA_025924775.1 Rhodanobacteraceae bacterium | reverse complement strand
GTCGGCCAGCGCCTGCGCGAGTGGCACGCCGCGGCCCAGCGCGAAGCCGAACCGATGGTTGCGCGAGAGTTCGCCGGTGCAGGTCAGCACCAGGTCGCCCAGCCCCGCCAGGCCCATCAGCGTTTGCGGCTTGGCCCCCAGCGCAGCGCCGAGGCGCAGCATCTCGTTCATGCCGCGGGTGATCAACCCGGCACGCGCGTTCAGGCCCAACTGCATGCCATCGGCCACGCCGGTCGCAACCGCCAGCACGTTCTTCATCGCGCCGCCCAGCTCGGCGCCCAGGACGTCGTTGCCGGTGTAGGCGCGAAACGCGTGGCTGTGCAGCAGCTCCGCGACGCGGTGTGCAAACGGATCCGAATCCGAATGCACGGTGATGGCGGTGGGCATGCCGGCCGCGACCTCGCGCGCGAACGATGGCCCGGTCACCACCGCCGCCAGCGTGCCCGGCAGGCATTCGGCCACCAGCTCATGCAGGAAGCGTCCGGTACCGGGCTCGAAACCCTTGGTCGCCCACGCGCAGCCGGCCGTGGCCGGCAGTAGCGGCGCGGCGTCGACCAGCATCTGACGAAAGGCGTGGCTGGGCACGACCACCAGCGCGACATCGACGCCAGCGAGTGCCTCGGCCAGGTCCGGCACGCAGGCCAAACCTTCGGGAAGCGTGACATCGGGCAGGTACCGCGGGTTGCGACGGCTGGACGCGATACGCGCCAGCATGTCGCGATCGCGTCCCCACAGGCGCGTGGCGGCGCCGTTGTTGCACAACAGCGCCGCCAGTGCGGTGCCCCACGAACCGGCGCCGAGGACGGCAACCGTCGCGCGCGACATGGGCCTAGGCGTTCAACGCGGGCTTGGTGTCGCCCTGGCCGATCTGCCCCTGCTGCTGGCGCTGTTGTTCGGCATACAGCGCATCGAAATTGATCGGTTGCAGCAGCAGCGGCGGGAAGCCGCCGTTCAACACCAGGTCGGAAACGATCTGGCGCGCAAACGGGAACAGCACGTTCGGGCAGTAGGTCGCCAGCACCATCGACAGGTTCTGCTGGTCGAAGCCCGTGAACGAGAACACGCCCGCCTGGTGCACTTCCGCCAGGTACGCGGTGTGGTCGTTCAGCGTGCAGGTGACCGTAAGTGTCAGCACCACCTCGTAATTGTCGCCTTCGATCGCGGTGGCCTTGTGGCTGAGGTTCAGCTGGACCTGCGGCTGGCCTTCTTCCTGGAACACCTTGGGCGCATTGGGAACCTCGAACGAGACGTCGCGCGCGTAGATCTTCTGCAGCGCCATCTGCATCTGCGGGGCGGCTTGGCCGTTGCTCGGGGCCGGGGTTTCTTCTGCCATGGTCTTGCAAACTCCGCTGGGAAAGGGTCAAAGACCGCGGATTGTCCCACACCCACGGCCGCGGTGCACGCATCGCGATTGCCCGCAAGCCGCGCGGCTGCTACATTAAGCGGCTGGTTTTCAGCCGACCCGGGCTTTCCGGGCGCCCCGCCGCGCGATGCGGGGCCGAAGCGGCAGTACCGACGCTCGCGCGCCGCAACAGTCGGGCCGAACGTCCGCGGGCCACGCGGACCACCATGAGGAGAACACCATGGCACGCGTATGCCAGGTCACCGGTAAAGCTGCGAGCACCGGCAACAACGTCTCGCACGCCAACAACAAGACCCGCCGCCGCTGGCTGCCCAACCTGCACGAACGCAAGTTCTGGGTCGCAAGCGAAAACCGCTGGGTAAAACTGCGCGTGTCCGGCAAGGCCCTGCGCACCATCGACAAGAACGGCATCGACGCCGTGCTCGCGGACCTGCGTGCACGCGGCGAGCGCGTGTAAGGAGAATCCCCATGGCAAGCAAACGCGAGAAGATCCGCCTGACGTCCTCGGCCGGCACCGGCCACTTCTACACCACCGACAAGAACAAGAAGAACACCCCGGACAAGATGGAAGTCAAGAAGTACGACCCCGTCGTCCGCAAGCACGTGATCTACAAGGAAGGCAAGATCAAGTGACGCGATAGCGCGTTTGCGTCTTGTGCGAACGCCTTTGCCATCGCGTCATCCCGGACACGGCGCAGCCGTGATCCGGGATCCAGTATCTTTACTTCTGCAAAACCCGCCGCGAGGCGGGTTTTGTTTGCCACGCAATAAGCCAGCCGCCATCGCGCCATCCGCACCTCGCACGGTGCACCGCCGGGCTACGGCTGCGTTTTCAGCGCACCCCGTTCACGGGCAGCCTGGCGATGCCGGAGCGATACGGCAAAGCAGCATCCCAGCAACAGTTCCAGAGGGGCCCGCAGGTAGCCCGCGCGCCACAGTAAAAAGTCGGTGGTGTTGACCACCAACACGACACCCAGACTGCCAAGCAGCATCCAGTACAACGCGCTGTCCACGTCGCCCGCGCGATGCGCAAGCCACAGTTCACGCACCAGCACGCCAAGCGCGGCCAACAACAGCGCGGCCCCGATCCCGCCAAGGCCGACCGCGATCTGCAGAAACGCATCATGCAGGTGCGGCGGGACATAGCCCCCCGCATGGATGCCACTGGCGACGATCATCGGTTCGACGCCGCGCAAACCAATCCCGAACAGCGGGTGTGCTTGCCAGGCGTGCCAGCCAAGTGCGGCGAGCTGCATGCGCAAGGTCACCGAGCTTGGCGGCAGCGTCGCCAGCTGGCCATTCAGCAACGCCTCGGCAATGACCTCGCCGCCAGCGAGTCGTTGCGTCACGAAGGTGCTGCCGACCGCCAACGCCACGGCGACCACGGACGCCGACACACCGAGCACCATCGCTGTTCCGCGCCACCAGCGACGGCGGGTATCGCGCAAATAGGCCACCACCACGAGCGGTACCAGCAACGCGGCCAGCCAGCCACCGCGTGACTGCGCGTACAGCAGGCATGCCAGCAACAGCACGCCCACCAGAATCATCGCCAGCGCAACCGCAATGGCCGCACGGCCGTGCCAGCGCCATGACAGCGCGAACAGCGAAAGCAGCAACAGCCCCACCACCGCGTATTCACCCACGAGGTTCTCGGCATAGTTGAATCGCAAAGCCAGTGCGCCCGTGACGACAGCATCGAGGCGGGCCCAGGGCATGCTCGCGAGAGCGCCCAGCACGAACCCCGCAACCATCAGCCCCAGCAGCCAAGGCAGGCGTCGCGGTTGCGCCGCCATCCAGACACCGATTGCGCACGCGATCACGCCGACACGCACTGGCTCCGCATTGGCGGCCAGGCGTTTGGCCAACGGCAACACCGGCGTCAGGTGTGCCGTGCACGCGGCCTGCAGCACGGCGTAGACGATGAAGGCCAGCACCAGCCAGGGCAGCGGATGCGTGGCCACCGAACGCCAGCGCTTGCCACCCGCCACCCCCAGGAGCAACAGCGCTGCGACGCCGCCATATTCCTGATGCAACCCATCGCTGAAGTGCGTCATCGCGAACAATGCCTGGAACGCCACGGCCACCAGGGCCAGGCGGACGGGCCATTCCGTGCGCGCTGTCGTGACCGTGTTCAACGCAGCGTCGCCGCCAGCGCGGCCCCAACCCGCCGCACAAAGTCGTCGCGGTTCTGGACAAACCACTCGCGAGCTCGCTCGCCCAGCCTGCGCCGTTCGACGTCGCCGAAGCCCAGCACGCGCCCGATGGCCTCCTCCAGCGCGCCCTCGTCGAAGTAGTGGGTCGTGGCCAGCGCCATGCTGCCGGTGCCCGCATAGGGCACCAGCAGGCCGCGTTCCGGCGTGACCAGTTCGTTCATCGGCGGCGCATCCACCGCCAGCGCCACCGCACCCACGCCCAGTGCCTCGACCAGGTAGTGCCCCCAGCCCTCGGTCTCCGAGGTACACAGGTGGAACGCGCAACCGTTCTGCAGCCGTTTCAGCTCGGCGTATTCGGCTGGATCCGACACGTTGAGATAGCCCAGGCGGTGCACGATGTTGGGCGCGACAGCACCGGGGTGCGCCTCCCGCGGGTGTTGCAGCACGGTCAGGAGCGGCCACTCGGGATGCCGCCGCCAAACCGCCAACAGACGATCCGTACCCTTGATGCGACTGCCGCCCGCAAGGTGCAGGAACTTGCGCTCGCGCACGATGGCCGGGTCGTAGTGGTCATCGCTGTGAAACCCGACCCAGTCGGTCTCACAACCCAACCGCGCGAAGATCAAGGCCGCATTGTGGGTCTTCGCCCAGACGCGGTCGATTGCACGCAGATAATGCTGGTCGCGATGATCGAACCATTCCGGATTGGGCAGGACGACGTTGCAGCGTGCGCGCGCAAGTTCGTCCGGCCACACGTGTTCGAACATGATGCCGAGATCGAATACACGCGGCGGTGGCCCGCGGTAACTCAGTTTGTGCCAGCAGCGCTGCGCGTACACATACGGACGCATGCGCCTGCGTCTGCGACGGTGTTCGTGCTTCATGCTGAGCGCCGTCAGTGCGACGTCGCAACCATTGCAGCGCAACGCATCCGCAAGAATGCGGGCGTCACGGGAAAGCCCGAAGCCGTTGTCCCAAAAAGCCAGATTGACGGCGGTCATGCGGGTTGACTCCACGGTCGCGTGCGCTTTGCGATCGTCCCTGTCGACCGCCCTTCCATCGCGCTGATTATGCCCGACGTCCGTGCGGTTGTCGCCCGCGTACCTTGGGAAAATGCGCGATATTGCCGTGCAAGGCCAAGCACGAACGTGAGCAGCCGAGTGCACCCACGTATTCACCATACCAACGGATTTCTGAAGCGCGACCACACGCGCAATGGCAGACGTGCCACCCCTGCAAAAAACCCGCCTCACGGCGGGTTTTGTTTGATGCGAACCGGAACGATGGATGCGCGCGCTACGCCCGCGCCACCGAATACCGCTTCAACCTTGCGGCGAATTCCACCAGCTTGCGGTTGCCGCTGGCTTCGGCTTCGCGGCACCACTGCTGCAGGGCGGCCAGTGCCGACTCGGGCCTGCGCTGTTCCATCAAGGCGGCCAGACGCGCGCGGTACTCGCTGATCTGCTGCAGGCGTGGGCGGTTTTCGACAATGCTGGCAAGCCGTGCCTTGCCGGTCTTGTCCAGCCAGCGGCCACCGTTGGCCAGCGCGCGGCGCAGACGACGACGGGGCATGGCGCCGAAGCGGCGCGTACCTTCGGCGTTCGACTGTTCGCGCACGGTGGGCTTGATGACCGTCTTGTAGTAATCGGTCATGGCCTCGAAACGGTGTGTCAGCAGCGCTTTCAGGGTTTCCATGTCGGGCAGTGCGACGTTGGGACGCTCGTTCAGCGTCGGCGCCACGCGCAGAACCTTGGCCAGGCCAACCTTTTCCAGGCCGCGGATCACGATCCAGCCGATGTCCACCTCGAACTTGCGCAGCGCGAACTTGGCGGAACTCGGGAACGCATGATGGTTGTTGTGCAGCTCTTCGCCGCCGACCCACACGCCCCACGGCGTGAGGTTGGTGGCGGTGTCGGCGGTTTCGAAATTGCGATAACCCCACCAGTGGCCAAGGCCATTGACCACGCCTGCGGCCCAGAACGGAATCCACGCCATCTGCACCGCCCACACGGCGGCGCCCAGCACGCCAAACAGCAGCACGTCCACCACCAACAGCAGCGAGACGCCGAGGTACGGATGCGGCGTATACACGTGCCGCTCGAGCCAGTCGTTGGGCGTGCCACGGCCGTACTTTTCCATGTCGGCCCGGTTGGCAGTGGCCGTGCGGTACAACTCGGCGCCCTCGAAGAACACCTTGCCGATGCCGGCAACCTGCGGGCTGTGCGGGTCCTGCTCGGTTTCGCAGTGCGCGTGATGCTTGCGGTGCACGGCGACCCATTCCTTGGTGACCATGCCGGTGCCGACCCAGTTCCAGAACCGCAGGACGTGCGCGACGACCGGGTGGAAATCCACGCCGCGATGCGCCTGGCTGCGGTGCAGGTACAGGGTGACCGCAAAAATGGTGAGCTGGGTAGTTACCAGTATGTACAGAAGAATGGCGAGCCAACCGGCGTTGGCCAGGCCGTGCGCGGCAAAACGGAGCAGGGTATCGAGCATCATCGTCACACAAGAGGGAGGGACGGGCTACAAACCCGCCAAGGCAGTCTAAGGCAGAATCCCCGCCGCCGCTACAGGCTTGCCTAGACAATGTGATGGCCGCGACAATGATTTCAATGGCTTTTACACATCCCTAACCCATGACCGCGACGCCAGCGCTGCTTGAACTTGCATCGGTGAGCCGTCGGCTGTCCGGCCGCGCGGTGCTGCACGACGTCTCGTTCAGTTTGCGCCGCGATGACGTGGTGGGGTTGCTGGGTGTCAACGGCGCCGGCAAATCGACGACATTGGCCGTGATTGCGGGGGTGTTGTCGCCCGACGCCGGCAGCGTGCGCATCGACGGGCGCGTTCTCGACCGCACCATTCGCGGGCGTATCGGCTGGGTACCGGAAAACGTGCCGCTGTGGCCCGAACTGACGGTGACCGAGGCGCTGGATGCCTGCGTGCGCCTGCGCGGTCTGCCGAAGGCCGCCCGTGCGACCGCGCTGGCACGCGAGTTGTCACGTTTGGACCTGGAGGGTGTCGCCCGGCGCCTGTGCGGACAACTGTCGCTCGGCCAGAAGCGCCGTGTGGGGCTGGCGCAGGCGCTGTTGCACGAACCGGACTTGCTGGTGCTGGACGAACCCGGCAACGGACTCGACCCGATGCAGGCTGCGCAACTGCGCGAACGGATTGGCAGGCTTGCGCGCGGACGCGGCGTGATTCTTTCCAGCCACGACCTGGCCGAGGTGGAAGCCCTGTGCACCCGCGTGGTGATCCTGCACGCCGGCCGCGTGCGTTACGACGCGCCATTGGCTGGCCAGTGTGGTCAGTTGGAAGCGCAATTCCGCGCGATCGCCACGCAACCTGCGGACGCCGCCGCATGAGCGCGCTCACCGTTGCCCGCATCGACCTGAAACGCCTCGCGGTGCGGCCGTTCGCATGGACGCTGGCCGGCATCGCGCTGGCGATGATGGCGTGGCAATTCCTGCTGGGCGTGTCCGCCTTCATGCATGCGCAGCCAATCGTGCCCGGGCCCGCCAGCGGTCCCGGTTTCACCGACACGGTGGTGGCGCCCTACCTGCTCAACTTCATCCAGTTGTGCCTGGTGATCGCGCCCCTGGTGACGATGCAGGCATTGGCGGGTACGCGCGGCACGCGGTTGGCGCTGCTGAGCACGTCCGGGGCGTCTAGCGCGCAGATCGTGCTGGGCAAGTTCGCGGCCCGGCTGGCTTTCCTGTGGTTGCTGTTGCTGGTGGTCGCAACGGTGCCGCTGGTGCTCGCGGGCGCGACCCACCCTGATTGGGGCCAGTTCGGCGCGGCCCTCATCGCAACCGCGCTGTGCGTGGCCGCGCTCACGGCCATCGGCATTGCCTGCTCGGCGTTCGCGCCCGAACCGGCGCTGGCCGCCACCGCGGCACTGCTGATCGGCGAAGGCTTGTCGCTAATCGATGCGGGCGTGCGCATGGCCGGTGGCGCGGGCGGCTGGCTGGGCTACCTGGCCCTGCACACGCATCTCGCGCCGGCGCTGCGCGGCCTGGTGCGCAGCGAGGACATCGTGTATTTCCTGATCGTGATTGTGCTGTCACTGGCGCTTGCCGTCCGCCGCATCACGGCCGAACGGGAGCGCTGCTGATGCGCGGCGCGTGGCGAGCCTGGCTGTACACGCTGCTGTGTGTGGTGATCGCGGTATGCGTGGCGGCGTTATCCACGCGCTTCGGTTTCACCACCGACTGGAGTGCGGACGCGCGCGCCAGCATCACGCCGCAAAGCCAATCGCTGCTGCGGCAACTCAAGGGGCCGCTGGAAATCACCGCTTACGCGCGACCGGGCGACGTGCGCGCCAAGACCCGCCTGTTGGTGGATCGTTACCAGCGCTTCAAGCACGACATCCACGTGAAGTTCGTCGATCCCGATGCCGACCCCGTCGCCACGCAGGATGCCGACATCACCGCCGATGGCGAACTGGTGCTGGCCTGGCACGGCCACACGCAGCACGTCGCGCAACTCAACGAACGGGATTTTTCCGACGCGTTGGCAAGGTTGGCCCGCGGCGGCACCCAGCTGGTGGCCTTCATCACGGGCGACGGCGAGCGTGACGCTGGCGGCAAGGCCGCGGCGGATCTCGGCGTTTTCGTGCAACGCCTTGCGGCGCGCGGCGTGCGCGCATTGCCGCTGAACGTGGCCGAGGCGGCGGAAGTGCCGCGCAACGCCCACCTGGTGGTGCTGGCCAGCCCACAGGCCGCGCTGCTGCCAACTTCGGTGCAAAAGCTGCGCGATTACGTCGCCGACGGCGGCAACCTGCTATGGCTCACCGAACCCGGCAGTGACGACCTGGGCCTGGCACCGCTGGCGCAGGCGCTCGGCATCAAACGCCTGCCCGGCCAGCTGTACGACGCGCAAAGCGCCGCGACCACCGGCGATGCGCGCATGCTGGTGGCGACGCATTATCCGCCGCAGGCGATCACGGACGGGTTCGACATCAATGCGGTATTCCCCCGCGTGGCGGCGCTGGCGGAAGTCGCGGACCCGCAGTGGCGCGCACAGCCGCTCCTGCAATCGAGTGCGCGCAGCTGGGACCAGACCACGCCGGTAACCGGCGCACAGCCCGCGTTCGACCCGAACTCGAGTGAGCTGAAAGGCCCGCTCACCTTCGGTTACGCGCTGACCCGGCTGTCGCCCTCACCCGCGCGCAACCAGCAACGCGTGGTCGTCGTTGGCGGCGGCGGGTTCCTGTCCAACGCCTACATCGGCGACGCCGGCAATCTGGCGCTGGGCGAGCGACTGTTCGACTGGCTGCTGGGCGACGATGCACTGGCCAGCGTGCCGCAGGCGGCGCCCGACACCGTGCTGAAGCCCACCCGCACGCAACTGGGCGCGCTGACCTTCGGTTACCTGGTCGCCTTGCCGATCGTGCTCATCCTGATCGGCCTTGCGATCAGCCGCCGACGCCGCCGGCGATGAGCCACACCAACCGCACTTTAGGCATCCTCGCGCTCGTCGCCGTGGTGTTGGTCGCGGCGGTGCTGTGGGTGGGACGGCGCGAGTACCTGCGCGACCCGCCCGCGCTTACACCGCTCGACCCGGCTGCGGTGACGCGCATCGAACTCGACCTCCCGCCGGTCGCGCCGCAGGCGTTCGAGCTGCGCCACGGGGGTTGGTGGCGCACCCAGCCCTCCGCAGCGCACGCCGACGATGCGCGCGTGCAACGCCTGGCCAAACTGGCCGCCACGCCGGTGACGCGCTGGCTGACTACCGCTGACGTCGACCCCGCCAAGCTTGGGTTGGACCCTCCGTCGGCCACGCTGGCGTTGAACGGCACGCGTCTCGAATACGGCGGCCTCACCGCCATCGACGACCTGCGCTACGTGCGGGTGGGCAACAAGGTCGCGTTGGTACCACGGCAATACTCGCCGGAAGTGATGTTGACGAAGGGCGCCACCCAATAACCCCTCGCAAAAGATTCGTCATTCCGGGTTCGACCCGCAAGGTCGAACCCGGAATGACGACGGTTGGACATTCGCCTGGAATGCCGTTCCATTGGATTCGCGACACCCATGCCCGAACTCCCCGAAGTCGAAACGACCAAACGCGGCATCGCCCCATTCGTGACCGGACGCGTGGTGGAACGGGTGGTGCTGCGCCGCAAGACCCTGCGCTGGCCAATTCCGCGCGTGATCTCGACGCGGCTGCCCGGCCGGCGCATCGACGCCATCGAGCGCCGCGCCAAGTATCTGCTGCTGCACACGGAAGCCGGCAGCGCATTGCTGCACCTCGGCATGTCGGGATCGCTGCGCATCGTCACGCCCGACTTCCCGCTGCGCAAGCACGACCATTACGACTTCGTGCTGGATTCCGGCAAGGCTCTGCGCTTCAACGATCCGCGCCGATTCGGCTGCCTGCTGTGGCAGCCGCCCGGCGAGGTACACCCGCTGCTGCAGCAACTGGGCCCCGAACCATTGGGTGAGGCCTTCGACGGCGACTGGCTGTGGCACCTATCGCGCGGGCGCAGCGCGGCGGTGAAAAGTTTCCTGATGGACCAGTCGGTGGTGGTGGGCGTCGGCAACATCTACGCCAGCGAAGCGCTGTTCGCAGCGGGCGTGCACCCCAAGCGCGCGGCGGGCGCGGTGTCGCGCGTGCGCTACGCGCGCATCGCCATGGAAATCCGGCGCATATTGGCTTATGCGATCACCCGCGGCGGCACCACATTGCGGGACTTCATCGCCCCCGATGGCGCGCCCGGATACTTCGAGCAGGAATTGATGGTGTACGGCCGCGCGGGCCAACCGTGCAAGGTTTGCGGCACGCCCATCCGTGCCGCCGTGATAGGCCAGCGCATGAGCTACTGGTGCCCGCGCTGCCAGCATTGACTCGCGATACCGAATCGCGCCCAGAGCACCGGCGATCGGGATAAGCGCACGCCCTTTCGAAAAGTCAGGCCACGGATGGCCGTTCTGGTGCCGCAAGCTTTTCAGCCCCGTCCAACCAGAACCGCTTCGTAGAAACGGCGGTCATGGATGACCGCACTCACAGCGCGTCGGCGTCGAGCTCCCCGGTGCGGATGCGGATCACCTGGTCCAGCGTCGAGATGAAGATCTTGCCGTCACCGATCTTGCCGGTACGCGCCGCATGGCTGATGGCTTCCACCGCGCGCTCGACCAGGTTGTCCGGCAGCGCGATCTCGAGTTTCACCTTGGGCAGGAAGTCCACCACGTACTCGGCGCCGCGATAAAGTTCGGTGTGGCCCTTCTGGCGGCCGAAGCCTTTCACCTCGGTGACGGTGATGCCGTTGACACCGACCTCCGACAAAGCCTCGCGCACGTCGTCTAGCTTGAACGGCTTGATGATGGCGGTGATCAGTTTCATGGCTGGATATTACCGGAGCGCGGACTCAAACGTGCTCCACCCGAAGCAGCTGTTGTTGAAGTCAGGGCAGGAGGCCCGCTCTGGTGCTGCGCACTCCGTAACGGCCGGGACCCCCAGGACATCGGTCATGCCGCGACCAGGGACGATCGCAAAAACGAATAAGCATGGATCACCACCCCCCTTTGTAGGAAAATTCCTACACCAAAACGCGACGTCCGCCGCTTTTCGTGCCAATCCCGGCTGCGTAACCTGTGGACGCATCGAGGCTACGACATGATTGACGTGCACACCATAGACCAACTCGCGCATCGGCTGGCTACCCTGGTTCCTCCGGGACTGGCGCAGGCGCGGGATGACATGGAAGCCAATTTTAGGGATGTGCTGGCGCATGGATTGCGCCGCCTCGACCTTGTCACGCGCGAGGAATTCGACGCGCAGCGGGCCGTGCTTGAACGGGCCCGTGAGCAGGTCACGCAGCTGGAAAAGCGCGTGACCGATCTGGAAGCGGCGCGGAAGGCCTGAAATCCAGCCGGCCGGGGTCGATGACGCCGGAATGTTCTTGCGGTCATCCATGATCGCCGCCATCCCGGCGCAGCATTGCCAACTCTCTCGCTTCGCGCATCGGGGCGCACCACCGCGGCCATCCGTGGCCTGACTCTTGAGAAAGCCGCGCATTGGGGAGGTGAAAGCGACATGAGCCTCGCCGTTGCACTCACGCGCGCTTCCGAAGGCGTCGCCGCGCCGCTGGTCACGGTGGAAGTGCACCTTTCCGGCGGCCTGCCCGGCACGTCCATCGTCGGCCTGCCGGAAGCCGCGGTACGCGAGGCGCGCGACCGCGTGCGGGTCGCCATCCAGAACACCCAGTTCGAGTATCCGGCCCGGCGCGTCACGGTCAATCTTGCACCGGCCGAGTTGCCCAAGGATGGCGGCCGCTTCGACCTCGCGATTGCGCTGGGCATCCTTGCCGCGGGTGGCCAGATACCGCGCGACGCGTTGCAGGGCTGCGAATTCCTGGGTGAGCTCGCACTCTCGGGGGAGTTGCGCCCGGTGCCGGGGGTGTTGCCCGCGCTGCTGCGCGCCCGCCACGGCAAGCGTTGCGTGATCGTGCCTTCCGGCAATGCGCAGGAAGCCGCGTTGCTGGGCGACGTGGAGGTGCGCGTCGCGCACACGCTGGCCGACGTGTGCGCGCACCTGCGCGGAATCGAAACGCTGCCTGCGCCGGAAACCGGCCCGCCCACCGACAGTGGCGACGCGGTTCCGGATCTTGCCGACGTGCGCGGGCAGTTGCAGGCACGCCGCGCGCTGGAAATCGCCGCGGCCGGCGGCCACCACCTGTTGATGATCGGGCCGCCCGGCACCGGCAAGTCCATGCTGGCCCAGCGCCTGCCCGGCATCCTGCCGCCAATGACCGACAGCGAGGCCATCGAAGCCTGCACGGTGCGCTCGGTCGCCAACGATGCCTTCGAAGTCGGGCGCTGGCGGCAACGCCCGTACCGCGCGCCGCACCACACCGCATCCGGCGTCGCGCTGGTCGGCGGCGGCTCGCATCCGCGCCCGGGCGAAATTTCGTTGGCCCACAACGGCGTGCTGTTCCTGGACGAACTGCCAGAGTTCGACCGCCGCGTGCTGGAAGTGCTGCGCGAACCCATGGAATCCGGCCGCATCACCATCTCACGCGCCGCGCGCCACGCCGAGTTTCCCGCGCGCTTCCAGCTGGTCGCCGCGATGAATCCGTGTCCATGCGGCTACGCCGGCGACGCAGATGGCCGTTGCCACTGCACGCCCGACGCGATCGCGCGCTATCGCAGCCGCATCTCCGGGCCGCTGCTTGACCGCATCGACATCCTGAGCAACGTGCCGCGCTTGCCGCTGGCGGAACTCAACGCGCAACGCGGTGCACACGATGAGAATTCCGCCACCGTCCGCGCACGCGTCGTCGCGGCGCGCGGCCTTGCGATGCGCCGCGCAGGCAAGCCCAACGCCACGCTCGCCGTACGCGAAATCGAACGCGACTGCGTACTGGGCGACGCCGAACGCACGTTGCTGGAACGCGCGTTGGAAAAACTGTCATTGTCCGCGCGCGCGTATCACCGGGTGCTGCGCGTCGCGCGCACCATCGCCGACCTCGCCGGCAGCGAGCGCATCGCACGCGAGCACCTCGCCGAAGCGGTGCAGTATCGGCGAATCAATACTAACGTTTGACGTTACTAACGCATAACGTTACGATGGTGCTCGAATGATCCGTTCGTTTCGCGATACAGGGACCCGTGCGTTGTTCGAGGGTCGGCGCGTGCGCCGATGGATATCGATCGAACACGCAGCCATGC
>JAICHS010000042.1 GCA_025924775.1 Rhodanobacteraceae bacterium | reverse complement strand
TGTATGGGCATCGGGTTGGTTGCGGCTTGCTTGCGTGGCGTCGGCAGACGGCGAGTGTCGCACGGCGCCGGGCATGCATTCCAGCAGCAGGGATGCGTTTGGCCCAGTTGTACCGGACGCCACTTGCAATATTTAGACGATTGTCTAAGTATATAGATACAGTGACTCAGGCGGACCGATGAAACAGCAAGAGGTATTCCGGGCGCTCGCCGACCCCACCCGCCGCGCCATCCTGAAGCGCCTGCAGAAGGGTGCGCTGAGCGCGGGCGGGATCGGCGCGCTGTTCGACATCACCGGCGCATCGCTGTCGCACCATTTCGGGGTGCTCAAGGCCGCCGACCTGGTGCGCACCGAACGGCGCGGCCGCAGCATCGTGTATTCGCTCAACACCTCGGTGATGGAAGACCTGACGCGCATGGTGCTGGACCTGATTCCCGCAACGCACAGACATGGAGAGGACCAATGAAACAATCGCGCACGCTTGTCGTTTCGACGGTCTTTGTCTTGCTGATGCTGGGCGTCGCGGTGTGGGTCTATCCGCACCTGCCCGCGCAGGTGCCGATCCACTGGGACGCACAGGGCCGCGTGAATGGCTGGGCGCCACGGTTCTGGGCAGCCGCGGTTCCGGTGCTGGTGATGGCCGGACTGGCGGTGGTGTTTGCGTCACTGCCGGTGATTTCGCCGCGCAAGTTCGAGATCCGGCCATTTGCCCGCACCTACGGAATCATCGTGCTGGCGACGCTGGCGTTCACGCTGGTCATCGGTACGGTCGCGCTGCTCGCAGGCGCCGGGTATCCCGTTTCCGTGCAGCTGGTGGCCCCGGTTGCCGTCGGCGCACTGCTGCTGGTGATCGGCAATTTCATGGGCAAGTTCCGCAAGAACTTTTTCGTGGGCATTCGCACGCCCTGGACCTTGGCCAGCGATGCGGTCTGGGAACGCACGCACCGCTTTGCCGGCTGGTTGTTCATGCTGGCCGGGCTGGTATGGATCGTGGGTGGGCTGGCGCATGTCACGCCGGTGGCATTGGTCGTGGTCATTCTGGTTGCAACGCTGGTGCCGGCGACGTGGTCGTATTTCCTCTATCGGCAGCTTGAAGGGCGTCCGCGATCGCCAGGAAGCCAGCCGTGAGGAATCCGTTGCCGGTGTGGCCGGCGGCCCTGCTGCTCGCGCCGCCGGCGATCGCGTGCGCTGCGCCGGGCCAGGATGCCTGCATGGCACGCGCGGGCGCGTCGCTGGACGCGCTGGTCCGCGGTGATTTCGCGGGGGCCGCCAGGGATTTTCCCGCCGGACTCGCCGCGGCGTTGCCGGCGGCCAAGCTGCGTGAAACGTGGGCCCAGGTCACTGGCATGGCCGGTGCCTATCGCTCGTACGGTGCGCCGCGTCGCCAAACGTTGCGCGGCCAGTCGGTGATGGTGATACCGATGGTCTTCGCGCAGCGGCCGTTGGATTTCGTGACCGCGTGTGACGCCTCCGGCCACCTGTCCGCGTTCTATCTGCTCGAGCCGTCCGTCGTGGACGCGCCGCCGCCGGTCATGGCAAGCACCGGGGCCGATGGCGTCCGCGTGCGTCCGCTGGACGTGCCATCGCCGGCGGGTCCGCTGCGCGGCGCGCTGACGCTGCCGGCTGGCACGGGACCGTTCCCGGCGGTGGTGCTGGTGGCGGGTTCCGGGCCGCACGACATGGACGAGACGATCGGGCCGAACCAGCCGTTCCTCGACCTCGCCAACCGGCTGGCCAGGGTGGGCATCGCTTCGCTGCGCTACGACAAGCACACGTTCGACTACGCGCCGCAAACCGCCGCCAACCCGGATTTCACCATTGACGATGAAGTCACAGATGACGCGCTGACGGCGCTGCACCTGCTGGCGCAGCAGCAATCGATCGATCCGCGGCGCGTGTTCGTGTTGGGTCATAGCCTGGGTGCGCAGATGGCGCCGCGCATCGCCACGCGCGACGCGCAACCGGCGGGCGTGATCATGCTGGCAGCGCCTGCGCGACCGTTCCTGGATGTGATCGCGACGCAGCTGCGTGAGCTGGGTCCGCGGCAGGGTCTATCCACGGCGGAACTGGATCGGCGCGAGCAAGCCATCGCTGCCGAGCGCAAACTTGTTGTCCGCTGCCGATCCGAAAGCGCCGCCCGAGGGAACGTTCGAGCTGTTGCCGGGGAGCTGAGCTCATTGTCGCAGGTGTACCTGCTGAGCCTGCACGATGTGCATCAGCTTGCGACCGCGAAGGTACTCGCGTTACCGCTGCTGATCTTGCAGGGCGGCAACGACTTCCAGGTTTTGCCGACGCGGGATTTCGATGCCTGGAAAAAGGCGCTGGCCAGCCATCGCAACGTAACGTTGCACCTGTTTCCGGGCTTGAGCCACCTGTTCATGCCAGGGCCGACGAAATCGCCGGCGGATTACGCCAGGCCGGCACACGTCGATCCAGGGGTGATCACGACCATCGCGGACTGGATCAAGGCGCAGCCGGCGAGGTGATCGCGGCCACGCGCGGGTCTCGGCTAAACTGGTGGTTTCGATGCGCGTGATCCCGCCATGTTCGACAACCTGACCCAACGCCTCACCGTCACCGTCCAACGCTTGACCGGGCGTGGGCGCCTGACCGAAGAGAACATCCGCGAGGCGTTGCGCGAAGTGCGTGTCGCGTTGTTGGAGGCCGACGTCGCGCTGCCGGTGGTGCAGGCGCTGATCGAACGCATCAAGGTGCGTGCGGTCGGGCAGGAAGTACTGAAGTCGCTGACGCCGGGTCAGGCGCTCATCAAGGTCGTTCGCGAAGAGCTGACCGCGGTGATGGGCACCGCCAACGCGCAACTCAACCTGGCCGCGACGCCACCCGCGGTGGTGCTGATGGCGGGCCTGCAGGGCGCGGGCAAGACCACCACGGTTGCCAAGCTCGCGCGGCATTTGATCGAGCAGAAGAAGAAGGTGCTGGTGGTTTCGGTCGACGTGTATCGTCCGGCCGCCATCGAGCAGTTGCAGACGTTGGCGGGGCAGGTGGGTGCGGGTTTCGTGCCTTCGCAGGTCGGCCAGCAACCGGTCGCAATCGCGAAGGCCGCGGTCGAAGCCGCGAAGCGTGAAGTCGCCGACGTGCTGATCGTCGATACCGCGGGCCGCACGTCGATCGATGCCGCCATGATGGCCGAGATCAAGGCGTTGCACGAAGCGCTGGATCCGGTCGAGACGCTGTTCGTGGTCGATTCGATGACCGGCCAGGATGCGGCCAACACCGCCAAGGCGTTTGCCGAGGCGCTGCCGCTGACTGGCGTGATCCTGACCAAGGTCGATGGCGATGCGCGCGGCGGCGCGGCGTTGAGTGTGCGTTACATCACCGGGCGGCCGATCAAGTTCCTCGGCGCGGGCGAGAAGCCCGACGCGCTGGAACCGTTCCACCCCGACCGCATGGCTACGCGCATCCTCGGCATGGGCGACGTGCTGTCGCTGGTCGAGGACGTGCAGCGCAAGACCGATGCCGAGAAGGCCGCCAAGCTTGCGGCGAAAGTGGCCAAGGGCAAGCGCTTCGACTTGAACGACATGAAGGACCAGCTTGATCAGATGCTCAACATGGGCGGTCTGGCCGGCCTGATGGAAAAATTGCCCGGCGTGTCCACCTTGCCCGACAAGGTGAAGTCGCAGGTCAACGACAAGGAAGTGAAGCGGATGATCGCGATCATCGGCTCGATGACCAAAAAGGAACGCCGCCACCCGAACCTGTTGAACGGTTCACGCCGCGCGCGCGTGGCGCATGGTTCCGGCACCCAGCCCGCTGACGTGAACCGGCTGCTGAAGCAATACACCCAGATGGAAAAGATGATGGGCAAGTTCGCCCGCGGCGGCATGAAGGGCCTGATGCGGTCGATGTCCGGCGCCATGAAAGGCATGGGTGGTCGGATGCCGGGGCGCTGACGGCGGCGGGGCTGGTCTTGGCAGGTGGGTGACAGCCTGTCCTGCGATTCTGCTGGCATATTGCGAGAACCCCGCCTCGCCCTTTACAATTGCCAGTTTCCCGCGCCGGGTGTCAGGTCGATTGACCCGCGGCCGTTCCATTCGGAGTCAAAAGATCATGGTCAGGATTCGTCTTTCGCGCGCAGGCGCCAAGGGCCGGCCGTTCTACCACGTGGTGGTGACCGACCAGCGCAACGCCCGCGACGGTCGCGGCATTGAGCGCCTGGGTTATTTCAATCCCGGTGCCGCAGGTGAGCGCGACAAGCGCCTGGTGCTGGATGTCGAGAAGCTGAACGCGTGGGTCGCCAAGGGCGCCCAGTGCTCGGCCAAGGTCGCGGCGCTGGCGAAGGAAGCCGGCAAGCAGGCCGCTGCTGCCTGATGCAATGAACGGCGGGCGGCGGGTGCTGCTTGGCCGGATTGTCGGCGTGCACGGCGTGCACGGGGCGGTGAAGCTGGAGTCGTTCACCGAACCGCGCTTGGCGATTTTCGGTTACCGGCCCTGGTTGCTGGAACGCGAACCCGGCCGTTTCGAGACGATCGCGCAGGCGCAAGGGCATACGCAGGGCAAGGGCGTCGTGGCCACGTTGCCCGGCGTGGTGGATCGGGATGTGGCGGCAGCCTGGGTGGGTGCCGGTATCTGGGTACCCCGCGTGGCATTGCCCGAGCTGGAACCCGGTGAGTTTTACCAGACGGATCTGGAAGGATTGCAAGTGGTCAACGCGGCGGGCGAGGACCTGGGCCACGTCAGCCACCTGTTCAACAACGGCGCGCACGATGTGCTGGTGACGCGCGACGCGGCTGGACGGCAACGCCTCATTCCGTATGTGACGGGGCGCTACGTGGAATCGGTCGATCTCGAGGCGGGACGCATCGTGGTCGACTGGAACAAGGACGACTGAGATGCGCATCGATGTCGTCACGCTGTTCCCGGAGTTCGTGCGCCAGTGCGCCGGTTTCGGGGTGATTGGCCGCGCGGTCGAGCGCGGATTGCTGGAAGTGGAAGCGTGGAATCCACGTGACTACGCCGAAGGCGGCTATCGCCGGGTGGACGACAGCGCTTGTGGCGGTGGCCCCGGCATGGTGCTGCTGATCGAGCCGTTGCGGAAGGCGTTGGCGGCGGCGCGACAGGCGGCGACCGGGCACGTTGGACAGCCGGCGCCGGTGATTTTCCTGAGTCCGCAGGGAACGCGGCTCACGCAGGACAGGGTGCGGCAACTGGCTTCGCTGCCGCGCATGATTTTGCTGTGCGGGCGTTACGAAGGCATCGACGAACGCCTGGTGCAGCACGAGGTCGACGAGGAACTGTCGATCGGTGATTATGTGCTGTCGGGTGGCGAGCTTGCCGCGGCAGTGCTGGTTGACGCGATCGGCAGGTTGCAGGAAGGCGCGCTGGGTGATGCGCAATCCGCGCAGCAGGATTCGTTTTCGGACGGCCTGCTGGATTGCCCGCACTACACGCGGCCGGTCAGCCACGAATTTGGCAAGGTGCCGGCGGTGTTGTTGTCGGGTGACCACGCGGCCATCGACCGCTGGCGCCGGATGCAGTCGCTGGGGCGTACCTGGTTGCGGCGTCCGGAGTTGCTGGGAAACATGACGTTGGGGCAGGACGACCAACGCTTGCTGGAAGAATTCAAACGGGAACACAAGGGTCAAGCCCATGAACAAGGTCATTGAACAATTCGAATCCGCGCAGATGGGCAAGAAGTTGCCGCCGTTCGCCGCGGGTGACACTGTGATCGTCAACGTGAAGGTGACGGAAGGCACCCGCGAACGCGTGCAGGCGTTCGAAGGCGTCGTGATCGCGCGCAGCAACCGTGGCCTGCATTCGGCCTTCACCGTGCGCAAGATGTCGCACGGCACGGGCGTCGAGCGCGTGTTCCAGGCTTTCAGCCCGGCCATCGACTCGATCGAGGTCAAGCGCAAGGGCAAGGTGCGTGGCGCCAAGTTGTACTTCCTGCGTGGTCTGGAGGGCAAGGCCGCGCGCATCAAGGAAGACCTGGCCGCCAACGGCAAGTCGGACGAAGCGCGCGTCAAGTAGGACGCCGCGGCTCCAACGCACAGGCAAGGCCGCGCGGCATGTTCCGCGCGGCCTTTTGCGTGGGCGGCTTGCGCGTTGGCTTGTTCGCGCAGGGCGTGGACCAGGCGTTCGCCAACGCGGGACGTGGATGCAAAATCCCGTGAAAACGTGAAAATGCTGCAGCTTGCGCGTATCGTGGAAGGAATCTGGAATACGCGAGGTGCAGATGATGGCAACTCCCGATGCTGGCCGTGCCGGCACCTTTCTCCTGGGCGGCAAATTGCCCATCCACCGGCTGGGATATGGCGCGATGCGCGTCACCGGATCGGGTGTGTGGGGTGAACCCGATGATCGCGCGGAGTGCCTCGCCACGCTGCGCCGCGTGCCCGAATTCGGCATCAATTTCATCGACACCGCCGATTCCTACGGGCCGGCGGTGTCCGAGCCGATGCTGCGCGAGGCGCTGCATCCGTATCCGGATGGCCTCGTGATCGCAACCAAGGGCGGCCAGATCCGCCCCGGTCCGGACGAGTGGATTCCGCTGGGCCGCCCCGAGTACCTTCGGCAACAGGTGAAGATGAGCCTGCGCTGGCTGGGCGTCGAGCAGATCGCGTTGTGGCAATTGCACCGCATCGATCCCGGCGTGCCGCGCGACGAACAGTTCGGTGCGATCAAGTCCATGCTGGACGAAGGCTTGATCGGTCTCGCGGGTTTGAGCGAAGTGACGGTCGCGGAAATCCAGGCGGCAGAGAAGGTGTTTCCGGTCGCCACGGTGCAGAATCACTACAGCGCCACCTTCCGCGTGTACGACGAGGTGCTGGACTATTGCGAGTCGCGCAATATCGGGTTCATTCCGTGGTACCCGCTGTCAGGCGGCAAGCTGACCGGCCCGGATTCGCCACTGGCGGAAATCGCGCGGCGGCACCAGGCCAGCCCGAGCCAGGTCGCGATCGCCTGGCTGCTGAAGCGCAGCCCGGTGGTGTTGCCGATCCCGGGCACCTCGAAACGCGCGCACCTCGAGGAGAACGTCGCCGCTGCCGACATCGAATTGTCCGACGAGGAGTTCGAGGCAATGGCTGGGATCGCGCACACGCGCAAGCGCGCGCGGAGCTGACGATGGCAGTGCAGATCGCGGTCGGTCGCCGCCGCAGGCCGAAACTGTCGCCAGCGTGAATAGCGCGCCTCACCTGGGACGCGGGGTTAACGTGGCCTGGGTAAAAGTCGGGCCACTGCTCCCTACCCAGAGGAGGAACGCGCATGGGCACCCAGCCCGGGAAACCGGATTTTTCCAACGTGCAAGGCAGTGTCGCGTCCACGGCGCCCGATGCGCCGAAGAACGCCGACTTCAGCAACGTGCAAGGCAGCGTGAAGTCCACGGCTGCCGACGCGCCGGCGGCCGACCCGCAAACCTATACGGTCGCGGCCGGGGACAGTCTGTCGAAGATCGCCAAGCATTTCTACGGCCATGCCAATGACTGGCATCGCATCTTCGACGCCAACCGCGACCAGATCAGCAACCCGGACCTCATCAAGCCGGGCCAGGTGTTGAAGATTCCCCCCAAGGCATGAAAGGAGAACGCCGCATGATGCTGAAACGTACTTCCATTGCCATCGCCCTGTCGCTTGCCTCTGCGCTTGCCTTGAGCGCGTGCAACAAGAGTGCCCCGGAGCAAGCTGCCACGGCACCCGCGGGCAGTACGCCCGCAGCGCCGGTTTCGGCGCCCGCCCCGCAGGCTCCCGTCGAGGCACCCGCGCCGGTCACGCTGGTTTCCGTCGACCTCGGCAGTGCGGTCGGCGCCGACCGGAAGGTAACCACTGCCACCACGACGTTCACGCCCAAGGACACCATCTATGCGTCGGTCGCAACCACCGGCACCGGCACCGCGACCATCGAGGCCAAATGGACGTATCAGGGCAGCCAGACGGTGAAGGACGACAGCAAGACGATCGCCCCGACCGGTCCTGCCAGCACCGCATTCTCGATCAGCAAACCGGATGGCTGGCCAGCGGGCAACTACAAGGTGGACATTTCGCTGAATGGCACGCAGGTCGCGAGCAAGGACTTCTCGGTGCAGTGATTCCCACTAGCAACCGGTGCACGAAAAAGGCGCGGTTTCCGCGCTTTTTTCATTGCCCGCGCCGCGTTCAGTCGAAAGGTCGCAGCGCGTCCTTGTCGTCCTGTGCGGCGTCCGTCCCGCCGCTCCCTCCGGTCAGGCGCATGACCACGATGTAGAACACCGGCACCAGCATCACGCCCAGCGCGGTCGCGCCGAGCATGCCGCCGATCACGCCGGTACCGATCGCGTGGCGGCTGTTGGCGCCGGCGCCGGTCGAAATCGCAAGCGGCAGCACGCCCAGGATGAAGGCGATCGAGGTCATCAGGATCGGGCGCAGGCGGATGCGGCAGGCTTCCAGCGTGGCGGCGATCAGGTCCTTGCCTTCCTTCTGTTCGTCCACCGCAAACTGCACGATCAGGATCGCGTTCTTCACCGACAGGCCGATGATCGCGATCAGGCCGATCTTGAAATAGACGTCGTCCTCCAGACCGCGGATGCTGGTCAGCAGCACCGAACCCAGCACGCCCAGCGGGATCACCAGCATCACCGCCACGGGGATCCACCAGCTTTCATACAGCGCGCACAGGCACAGGAACACCACCACGATCGACAGCCCGAACAGCATGGGCGCCTGCGCACCGGAAAGGATTTCCTGCAGCGACTGGCCCGACCATTCGTAGCCGATGCTGGTGGGCAGGTACTTCGCCACCAGCTCCTGCATCGCGGCGATCGCATCACCCGAGCTGTAGCCGGGCGCGGCGGTGCCGGTGAGCGCGATCGAGCCGACGCCGTTGTAGCGGTCCAGCTCCGGCGGCGCCAGCGCCCAGTTGGTGCTGACCACGCTCGAGAGCGGCACCATCGTGCCGGTCGCCGAGCGCGAATAGAAATCGCCGATGTCGGCGGGGTTCATCCGGAACGGCGCGTCGGCCTGCATCTGCACACGCAGCACGCGGCCGCCGGAATAAAAATCGTTGACGAACACCGGCGAGAGCATCAACTGGATGGCGTTGTACACGTCGCTGACCGACAGGCCCATCGACCGGGCCTGGATGCGATCGACGCGCATGTCGACGGTCGGTGCGTCCTCCATGCCGTTGATGTGCACGTCTGCGAGGCGCTTGTCGTGCGCGGCCGCCGCGATCAGCTTGTCCTTGGCCTCGACCAGCGCCGGGTGCCCGAGGCCGCCGCGGTCCTGCAGCTCGAAGTCGAAACCGGCGAATTGGCCGAGGCCGCGGATGACCGGCCGGTTCATTGCGAACACCTGGGCGTCGCGGATCTTGGCGAACTCGCGGTTGAATTCGTCGATGATCTGGTTGGCGGTCTGGGAACGCTCGCTCCAGTCCTTCAGGTGGATGAACGCCATGCCGACGTTCTCGCCGTTGCCGACGAAGCTGAAACCGCCGATGTCGAAGATGTTCTGCACGCCGGGGTTCTTCTGCGCGATGCGCTCGACCTGTTCGAGCACCGCGAGCGTGCGCGGGGCGGTGGAACCCGGCGGCAGCTGGATCGTGGCCAGCACTTCGCCCTGGTCCTCTTCCGGCACGAAGCTGGAGGGCAGGTGCGCCAGCAGCAGTACCGCCGCCACGATCACCAGCGCGTAACCCAGCATCCAGCGCGGCGTATGGTGAACGGCCTTGGCGAGGCGCGCGAGGTAGTGCTGCGCCAGGCTTTCGTAGCCACGGTTGAAGGCGCGCAGGAAGCGGTTGGCGTGCGCATGCTCGGGCTTGAGGATGCTGGCGCACAGCGCCGGCGTGAAGGTGAGTGCCATCAGTGCGGACAGCAGCATCGACACCGCGATGGTCACCGCGAACTGCCGGTAGATCGCGCCGACACTGCCCGGCATCAACGCGGCCGGCACGAACACCGAAGCCAGCACGGTGGTGACTGCAATGATCGCGCCGGTGATCTGCCGCATGCCCTTGCGCGTGGCTTCCTTGGCCGGAAGCCCTTCCTCGCGCATGATGCGTTCCACGTTCTCGACCACCACGATGGCGTCGTCCACCACGATGCCGATCGCCAGCACCAGGCCGAACAGGCTCAGCACGTTGATGGAGAATCCGAACGCGTACATGCCGAGGAACGCACCCGTAAGCGCCACCGGCACCACCAGGGTCGGGATCAGCGTGGCGCGCAGGTTCTGCAAGAACAGCAGCATCACGAAGAACACCAGCACGATGGCCTCGCCCAGCGTCTTCACCACTTCGATGATCGACACCTGCACGAAGGTGTAGCTTTCGAACGGGATGCTCCAGGTGACGCCGGAGGGCAGGTTTTTCGCAAGGTCCGCCATCTCCGCCTGCACTTCCCGGGCCACCGCCAAGGCGTTGGCGCCTGGCACCAGCGAGATGCTGAACGATGCCACCGGCTGGCCGTTGAGGCGCGAGAAGCTGTTGTAGTTGTTCGAACCCAGTTCCACCCGCGCCACGTCGCCCAGCGACACGGTGGTGCCGTCGGGGTTGGTGCGCAAAATGATGTGCTTGAACTGTTGCGGGGTCGAAAAACTCGATTCGGCGGAAACCGTCGCCGTGATACCCTGGCCTGCGACCGACGGCTGCGCGCCCACCGAACCCGCCGCGAACATCACGTTCTGCGCGCGCACGGCATCCAGCACGTCCGTCGCGGTCAGGCCGTAGCCCTCCAGCTTCAGCGGGTTCAGCCAGATCCGCATGGCGTAGGGCGCGCCGAACTGGTTGACGGTGCCGACGCCGTTGAGGCGCGAGATCGGGTCCACCAGTTGCGCCGCGATCAGGTTGTTGAGCGCGGCGGGGTCGTAGTGGCCGGTCCGGTCCTGCAGCGAAATGCCCATCAGCGAGCCGGAGTTGGACTTGCGCACCGTCACGCCCAGCGCGTTCACTTCGGCCGGCAGGCGTGGCTCGGCCGCGGCCACGGCATTCTGGGTCTGCACCGCGGCGGTATCGAGGTCGGTGCCGGCCTTGAAGTACAGCGTGACGCGGGCCGAACCGGTCGAGTTGGACGACGAGGTGAAATACAGCAGGTTGTCGATGCCCGACAGGTTCTGTTCGATCACCTGCGTGACCGTGCTTTGCACCACCTGCGCGTTCGCGCCGGGATAGCTGGCGCGCACCTGCACGCTGGGTGGCGCGATGGTGGGGTAGGCCTCGATCGGCAGGTTCAGGATCGCGATGCTGCCGCCCAGCGTGATCAGGATCGCGAGCACCCACGCAAATACCGGACGGTCGATGAAGAACTGTGGCATGGCTCAGGGCGTGCCTGCCGACGTGGCGGCGGGCGTGCCGTAGGGAGCGGGCTTCACTTTTTCGCTCACCTGTGCCTTCTGCACGCCCGACGCGATGACCCGGTCGCCGTCGGCCAGCCCGCCATCAACCAGCCAGTCGGCGCCACGCTGGGCGCCCAGTTGCACCCGCTTCTGCACGATCGTGTCGCCGCTGCCGACCACCAGCACGTACGCACCCTGCGTATCGCGCAACACGGCCGTCTGTGGTATCTGAAAGACGTTGTGGCGCGTGCCCAGCGTCAGCCGGATGGTCACGAACATGCCGGGCAGCAGGCTGTGGTCCGGGTTGGGAACGACCGCGCGCAGGTCCACTGCGCCGGTGGTGGGGTCCACCGCGAGATCCTTGAAGTCGAGCGTGCCGGTGTGCGGATAGACGCTGCCGTCCGGCAGCACGATCTGCACCCGCGCCTGGTCGGGCGCAGCCAGCACGAGGTTGCCGGATTGCTCGGCCCGCCGCAGCACTTCCACTTCCGCCATCGGCTCGCTGAAGTTGGCGTAGATGGGGTCGATCACCTGCAGCGTGGTCAGGGGATGGGTGTCGGTGGGTGAAACCAGCGCGCCCTGGGTGACGTTCGCGCGGCCGGCGCGC
The DNA here is from genome assembly GCA_025924775.1 of Rhodanobacteraceae bacterium. Taxonomy (GTDB): domain Bacteria; phylum Pseudomonadota; class Gammaproteobacteria; order Xanthomonadales; family Rhodanobacteraceae; genus 66-474. The sequence goes on along the minus strand of JAICHS010000042.1, from coordinate 1,372 downwards.
CCGCTGATGGGAGCAGTGACGGTGGCGTAGCCGAGGTTGATCCGCGCGTTCTCGGCGTTGGCGCGTGCCGCCTTCACTTCGGCCGCGTCGGCCGCGGCCGCGGCCACGGCGTTGTCGACGTCCTGTCGGGCAAGGACGCCCTTGGCGCCCAGCTCCTGGCTGCGTGTCGCGTTCAGCCGCGCGTTGCGCGCGGTGGCTTCCGCCTGCGCGAGTTGCCCCTGCGCCTGGCGCAGGCTGGCCTCCAGCGGCGCCGGATCGATCTTGAACAGCACGTCGCCGGCCGCAACGTCGGAGCCTTCCTTGTACGTGCGTTGCAGCACGATGCCCTCGACCCGTGCGCGCACCTGCGCGACCAGCGTCGCGGCGAGGCGGCCGGGGTAGTCGCGCGTGACGGGCTTGTCGGTGGCGCGTGCGGTCACCACCCCAACTTCCGGTGGCGCGGGTGTCGGCGGCGCGGATTGGCTGCAGGCGCCGACCGCCAGCACCAGCCATGCCACGCCGGCGCAGCGTAGCGGCGAAATCGTCATCGCAACTTCTGTGATGGCCAAGGTCAGCCATTATGGGTTGACCCGGCGCACCGGCGCATGGGTCAAGCGTCATGCCTGCACGGGGGAGCACCGCGGACAGCCCCGGCGCATGGCCGGGGTTGCGTCAGTTGTCCAGCTTGTCGCCCGCCAGGCGCCGCACCACGATGTAGAACACCGGGATCAGCAGCAGGCCGAAGATCGTCGCAAACAACATGCCGCCGATCACGCCGGTGCCGATCGCGTGGCGTGCGTTGGCGCCGGCACCGCTGGAGATGAACAGCGGGAACACGCCCAGGATGAAGGCGAACGAGGTCATCAGGATCGGGCGGAAGCGCAGGCGGGACGCCTCCAGCGTCGCCTCGCGCAGCGACTTGCCTTGCTTCTGCGCGGCCACCGCGTATTCGATGATCAGGATTGCATTCTTGGCCGCAAGGCCGATGACGGTGACCAGGCCGATCTTGAAGAACACGTCGTCGGCAAGTCCGCGGGCCATGGTGAACAGCACGGTGCCGAGCAGCGTTAGCGGCACGATCAGCAACACCGCGACGGGCACCGACCAGCTTTCATACAGCGCGGCGAGCGCCAGGAACACGACCAGGATCGACAGCGCCATCAGCATCGGTGCGCCGCTGCTGGACTCCACTTCCTGGAAGGACTGCCCGGTCCAGTCGAAGCTGAAGCCGTGCGGCAGGTCGCGCGTAACGATGTTGCCGATGGCGTCCATCGCCTGCCCGGACTGGAAGCCCGGCGCGGCGTCGCCCACGACCTCGATGGCGGGGTTGCCGTTGAAGCGCGACAGCGAGGGCGAAACCATCTCCCAGTGGCTGTGGATGACGTTGGAGATC
>JAICHS010000041.1 GCA_025924775.1 Rhodanobacteraceae bacterium | reverse complement strand
GCGCGCAGCTGGAGCAGCGCGGCGGCCTACTTGCGCTTCGCGCCCTTCGGCGTGTACGTGTGTTTCGCGGTGCGCCGTGAAGCACGCCTGCACGCGCTGTGCCTTGCCACCGGCATCGTGGTGGCGCTGTGGGCGCTGGATGCGTGGGTGCAGGCGTTGACCGGTTACAGCCTGGGCGGCCACGCCGAGGCCCAGCGGATTTCCGGCATCTTCGGCGCCGGCAATTTGAAGCTTGGGCCGGTGCTGGCGTCACTGTCGCCGTTCGTGCTGTGGGCGGCCAAACGGCGGTTCGGCCGCACCGGGCTGATTGTGGCCATGCTGTTCCTGCTGGTGCCGATCCTGCTGGCCGGGTCGCGCGCGGCGTGGATCACCTACGGCGTGGCACTACTGGCGTTTTTCTGGATCGAGGCGCGCACGCCGCTGCGGTTTGCGGGCTGGGTGCTGGCCGCGTGCATGGTGGTCGCCGTGGCGATGGGCCTCGCGTGGAAAACCTCGGCACGCTTCGATGCGCGCATGGACCGCACCGTCGCCGCGCTGCACGACACCCGCCACGCGCTCAATTACGCCAGCAGCGGGCGCCTGGACATCTGGCGCGTGACGGGCCGGATGATTGCCGCACATCCGGTCGTCGGCGTGGGCGTGCGCGATTATCGCGAGGCCTATCCGCGCTTCGCGCCCGCCACCGACCCCTTCGTCACCAGCGAAGCCTGCGGCGTGGGCGAGGGCGCCTGCCATCCGCACCAGCTCGTGCTGGAAGTGCTGGCCGACACCGGCGTGGTCGGGTTGGTGCTGTGGTTGGCGGCGCTGGGGTTGGCCTTGCGTGCGTGGCGGCGCGTGGGGGCGGCGGCGCGCCAGCGTGCGTTCCCCGTCACGGTCGCGCTGGCGGTGACGGTGTTTCCCTTGAACACTCACCTGGCGTTTTATTCGGCTTGGTGGGGGCTGCTGTTCTGGTGGCTGCTGGCGCTGTGGTGCGCGGCGCTGTACGCCGACGTGCCCGATGCGGCGCCGGTGAAACTGCCGCGGACCCGCCTGGGGGATGCTGCGCATGGCGCGTGAAAAGTTTTCGCTGGTGATTATCACCTACAACAACGCCGACACGCTCGAGCGTTGCCTCGCTGCGGCAGATTTTGCCGACGAACTGGTGGTGCTGGATTCCGGCTCCACCGATGCGACGGTCGCGATCGCGCAGCGCCACGGCGCGCGTATCGCGGTGCATCCCTTCGACGATTACGGCCCGCAGAAGCAGCGCGCGATCGACCTGGCGAGCCACGACTGGATCCTGAACCTGGACGCCGATGAAATCCTGTCGCCCGGCACCCGCGAGGTGATCGAGCGCGCCCTGGAAAACCCGCACGCGGCGGGGTTCCGCCTGCCGCGGCGCGAACGGATGTTCTGGAGCGTGCAACACCCGTGGAGCCACCGCAACGCCCACCTGCGCCTGTTCGACCGCCGGCGCGGGCGCATGAATGCGGTGCCGGTCCACGCGGCGGTGGAAGTTGAGGGGCCGGTTGAGACCTTGCACCGCGCCGACTTCGTCAACATGGGCGACGACGACATCGCCGCGCGCGTTGCCAAGATCAACCGCTATTCGTCCGGCATGGTGGCCGACAAGCTGGCACGCCGGCAGCACTTCGCCGGACCGATGATGCTGGTGTACCCGCCGATCTTTTTCCTGCGCCAGTACGTGTTCAAGCGCTACTTCCTGTCGGGCTGGGCCGGCTTCATTGCCAGCGTGCTGGGCGCGTTCTACGTGTTCCTGAAATACGCCAAGCTGCACGAGGCGCGCAAGCGAAGGCATCGGGAATAGCAAATCGGGAATCGGGAAAGCGCAACCAGCCTGTTGTCATTCCGGGGCCGACCCGCCGGGTCGGAACCCGGAATCGGTCTCGGCACGCTCCGTCAACCGGTTCCGGGTTCGCCTCTGCGAGGCGCCCCGGAATGACGATGCTTGGCCGGAACGGAGTGCCAAGCGGGCAGCGAATCCCGGCCGCCCCGCCACGGCAGGTTCCCGGTCCCCGGTTCAATAGACGGGTGGCGCACCCGGTGGCCTGGTCTTGAACCGCTTGTGCGCCCACAGGTATTGCACGGGCGCCTCGCGCACCATGCGCTCGATCGCGGTGTTGACGCGCGTGGTGTCGGCCACGACGTCGTCGCCCGGAAAGTTATCCAGCGGTGCTTCCAGCCGCAGCGCGTAGCCGCCCTCGGGCGTGCGCCGGTGGAAAAACGGCATCACCGCCGCACCGGACAGGCGCGCGAGGTGGTGCGTCGCGGTGATGGTCGAGGCCGGGATACCGAAGAACGGCGCGAACACCGAATCCTTGCCGCGCATGTCCTGGTCGGGTGCGTACCACACGGTGCCGCCGCGCCTCAGGTACTTCACGGTTGCCCGCAGCTGGTCCTTGTCGAACATGGTGTCGGCATAGCGCAGCCGCGCGCGCAGCACCATGTATTCGAACACGTCCGAATCCATGCGCCGGTACATGCCGGCGATGCGGAGCTTGCGCGACACCAGCCGCGCGCACAATTCGAGATGCGAGAAGTGGCCGCCCACCAGCAGCACGCCGCGACCGTTCGCGCGCGCCGCTTCCAGGTGTTCCAGTCCTTCGAGCGTGACGTGCAACCGAGCGAGCTTGCGGTCCGAGGCAAACCAGCCCAGCGCGAACTCGCCCAGCATTCGGCCCATCTCGCGGGTCGCCTCGCGCCGCAGGGCTTCGCGCCGGGGCGGATCAAGTTCGGGAAAGCACAGTTCCAGGTTGCGCGCGATCACGTGCCGCCGCGCGCGCAGCAACGGCGTGGCCGCTGCGCTGAAAGCCGCGCCCAGCGCCAGGATCCAGCGCGACGGCAGGCACACGACCAAGCGGATGCACGCGACGGCGAGCCACGCCGGCCAGTGGCGCGGCGCGAGCAGTTTGCGTGGAAACGGCGGCGGCAGGGGCATGGCGGGCGATGATAGCAACCGATGGTGCTGCAGCTGGGCGGACGGAGCGCAGCGCGTCCCGCCATGCCATCCTCCGATGGCGGATTGGCACCCGCCCTACGGGACGCTGTGCGGAAGGGGCATCAGCGCAGCATCGCCGCGATCTTCGCCAGCTGGGTCGCGGCAACCTCGCGCCGCGCCTGCGCCTCGGCTTCCGGGTCGTCGCCCTCGCGATACACCTCGGCCGCCGGCAGTTCGTCGAGGAAGCGCGAAGGCTTCTGCTTGAAGGTCTGGCCGTAGCGCCGGCCCTGCACGCTCCAGGAAAGGTGCAGCAATTCCTTGGCGCGGGTGATGCCGACGTACAACAGGCGCCGCTCCTCGTCGAGGCGGCCTTCGTCCAGCGCGCCCTCGTGCGGCAGGGTGCCGTCCTCGCAGCCGACGATATGCACCGAGCGGAATTCCAGTCCCTTGGCCGCGTGCAGCGTCATCAGCCGCACCGCGTCGCCGCCGTCGTCCCGGTCGGCGTGGCTGAGCAACGCCAGCTGCGCGGCCAGGTCGCCGGCGCGCGTCTTGCCCGAACTCATCGCGCGGAACCAGTCCATCAGTTCGCGGATGTTGCCCAGCCGGCGCGCCTGCAGCGCCGCGTCTTTCGTGGCACGGGCAAGGTGCTCGGCATAACCGGTGCGTTGCAGGATTTCCTCGACCAGCTCCGTCGCCTGCAGCTGGCGCGCATGCCGCGCCAATGTATCCAGCAGGCCCGCGAACGCACCCAGCGCCGCGGCCGGGCGCGTGGCCAGCAGCCGCAGCGTGGCCGGCTCGTGCGCGGCCGCCAGCATCGAGGCGTGGCGCGACTGCGCCAGCTCGCCCAGTTTTTCCAGCGTGGTCGCGCCAATTTCGCGACGCGGCACGTTGACTACGCGCAGGAACGCGGCGTCGTCGTCGGGATTGGCGATCAGGCGCAGGTAAGCCAGCACGTCCTTCACTTCGGCGCGGTCGAGAAACCCCAACGCCCCGGTGAGGTGATACGGAATACGGTTCAGCTGCAGCGCTTTTTCCAGTGGCCGTGCCTGGTGATTGCCGCGGTACAGCACCGCGCAGTCCGACCACGCGAAATGGTGCGTGTCGTGCAGCCACAGCAGTTGCGCGGCCACGCGCTCGGCTTCGTGCCCGGCGTCGCGGCATTCCAGCACGCGGATGCGCTCGCCATCGGCATGCGCGCTCCACAGTTTTTTCGGATGCGCATGCGGGTTGTGCGCGATCAACGCGTTGGCCGCTCGCAGCATGCGCTGCGCGCAGCGGTAGTTCTGCTCCAGCTTGACCACGCGCAGGTTCGGGTAATCGGACGCCAGCTTGTCGAGGTTGCCGGGGTCCGCGCCGCGCCACGCGTAGATCGACTGGTCGTCATCGCCCACGCAGGTAAAGGCGCCGCGGCTGCCCGCAAGCAGTTGCAGGAAGGCGTACTGCGCGGCATTGGTGTCCTGGCACTCGTCCACCAGCAGGTAGCGGATGCGTTCGCGCCACGCGGCGCGCGCGTCCTCGTCGCGTTGCAGCACCGCCACCGGCAGCCGGATCAGGTCGTCGAAATCCACCGCGTTGAAAGCGGCCAGGCGCTTCTGGTACGCGGCATAAAGTTGCGCGGCCTCGAGTTCGCGCGGCGCGCGCGCGGCAGCGAGCGCCGCGTCGGGCGCCATGCCGTTGCCCTTGAGCTGCGACAACAGCATGCGCAGCTGGAACAGCCGGTCGGATTTCACCGCGGCGCCGGCCAGTTCCTTCACCAGCCCCGCGCTGTCGTCCGCGTCCAGCACGGAAAAGTTGCGCCGCAGGCCCGCGCGCGCATGTTCGACCTGCAGGAATTTCAGGCCCAGTGCATGGAAGGTGCACACGCTCAACGCTTCCGCGGCGTCGGCCTTGACGCGCCGGGCCACGCGATCGCGCATTTCGCGCGCGGCCTTGTTGGTGAAAGTGATTGCCGCGATGTGCGCGGGCGGCGCGAAGCCGCGTTCGACCAGGTATGCGATTTTCTCGGTGATCACGCGGGTCTTGCCCGAACCCGCGCCGGCCAGCACCAGCAGGGGGCCGTCGGTGTATTCGACGGCGGCGCGTTGTTGCGGATTGAGCATGCTTGGCGTCCGGAAACCAGCCGACAATGTTACCGTGTCGATTTCTGCCGCCCGAGGACGCCATACATGGCCGGACCTGACTGGTCGCGCCCGCACTGGTCGCGCGACGAAGCCAAGGCGATGCTGGTGTACTTCGTGTTCGGCCAGTTTGCGGCCGAGCCACAGCTCGACCTGTCGCGTCACGAAAGCCGTGGCTTGCCGCAGCAAGTCGAGATGCGGCGCATTCCGAAGGCCATGCTGGCGCACTGGGAGGGCCACCCGCTGCGCGGTGCGCTGGGTGGCATCCTGCGCGACGCCAACCCCGGCGCCTTCGAGGCGGCGCGCGCGGCGCCCGAGTGCCTGATGTTGCGCGGCGAACTGCCCGATGCTGAATCACTGGATTACCTGCGCGACACCCTGGGCGTGGTTGCGGCGTTGCTGGACGCGGGCGGCGTGGCGGTGGTCGACCCGCAGATCCTCGAGATTTTTTCAGCCGCGGAATGGGGCGCCCGCTATACGGGCGCGGCGCGGGCGCTGTCGCGCAGCCACGTCGCCATCCTGTGCAACGAAGAGGCGGATGGGGCCATTGAGCAATGGGTGCACACCCGCGGCATGCGCAAGTTTGCGCGTCCCGACATCAGCATCCGCCGCGTGCCCGGTACCGAGGTCCAGCGCGCGGGCGTGGTGGCCGCGCAACTGGCGGAGATGCAGGTGCGCGGGATGCGCTTCGGCGACGGGTCCGTGGTTGAAGCCGAAGGGCTGCCGACCGGATTGCGCGTCGCGCGCGGCGGTTCGCTGGATGATCCCGCTTTCAACAATATGCATCTCGAATTGGTCTGGCCGAAGGGGTAGGCAGGCACTTCGTTTGCGCGTCATCCCGGCGCCAGCTGAGACCCGGCGACTTTTCCGCGATTCGGTGACATGCGAAGCCACCGGATCCAGGCCTGCACCTTTGCACCCCGAATCGCGTACCCTTTCGCCATGCGCATTTCACCTTCCATCACCATTCCCGAATCCGAGTTCGTCGAGCGCTTCACGCGCGCCGACGGTCCCGGCGGACAGCACGTGAATCGCACGGAAAGCGCGGTGGAACTGCGTTTTGACGTCGCGCGCTCGCCGTCGCTGCCCGACGCCGTGCGCCAGCGTGTGCTGGCGCGGCGCGACCGTCGTCTCACCGACGATGGCCTGCTGGTGATCCAGGCGCGGCGCTTTCGCGACCAGGCGCGCAACCGCGAAGACGCGCGCGTGCGCCTGGGCGAAATCATCCGCACGGCGCTGGTGCCGCCGAAACGGCGCGTGGCGACCCGACCCACGCGTGCCTCGAAGGAACGCCGCCTGGCCGGCAAGAAGCAGCGTGGTACGGTGAAGCGCAACCGTGGCCGCGCGTGGAGCGAGGATTGAGCGCAATTGCACGTAGTGCCGCCTTGCCTGCGACGCTGCCGCCCTCGATGCCGCAGTTTCCCGACCGCGTCTGGCGGCGCGCGTTTCGGGCGGGTGTCCAGGCCAGCGGCTGGCGGTTGGAAGGCGAGCTGCCGAACGTGCCGAAACTGGTGTTGATCGTCGCGCCGCACTCGTCGTGGTGGGACGGCATCTGGGGCCTGCTGTTCAAGGTGGCGCTGGGCACCAACATCACCTTCATGGCCAAGCGCGAGTTGTTCCGTTGGCCGCTGGGGGGCTTGCTGCGCAGGATGGGTGGCGTGCCGATCCAGCGCAGTGCCGCGCACGACGTCGTCGAGCAGATGGTCGAGCGCTTCCATGCGCGCGAGCGGCTGTGGCTGGGCATTGAGCCCGAGGGCACCCGCAAGGCGGTCAAAAAGTGGAAATCGGGCTTCTGGCACATCGCGCGCCAGGCGGGCGTGCCCATCCTGCCGGGGTATTTCGATTACCCGCGCAAAGTGATCGGCCTCGGCCCGCTGTTCACGCCAGGCGACGACAGAGACGCCGACATCGCCGCGCTGCGCGCGTTCTACGCCCCGTACAAGGGCAAGCACCGCGGCGTTTGATGGCGCCGAGCCCGAACGGCCGAAGCCGAACACGCACGGCACCGCCGGCGAACGCCCGAGGCAGGACGCCGAGGGCCGGGTTGCTTGGCGAGCGCAGGATGCGCGAGCCTGGCAACGGCAAGGGGCGGGGGAAGGCAAACCGAGGCGTTTGACGGCGCCCGGCCTCTACCCATGCGCCCGCAACGGGGCTGGGGTATGATCCGGGGCGGAAAACGGGGGGTGGCTGTGTCCAGCGTGCTGTCAAACAGGAATTGGTCCGGTGATGCCGGGTTGGCGGCCGAGGCGCCCGTCATGGGCCGGTTGCCGCGGCGGCTGTCCGAACGCGAGATGGCGTTGTTCATCGGCGTGGGCCAGCGCCTGGAACTGGAGCCGGGACGGGCGGTGTTCCGGCACGGTGAATTCGGTCGCAGCATGTTCGTGATCGCGTCCGGCCGGGTGCTGCTGGAATTTTCCGGCGACCTGCCCGACAAGCTGATCGGACCCGACGAATATTTCGGTGAGCTGGCGATGTTCGTGGGCAACCATGCGCGCTCCGGCAGTGCGTTGGCCGCGGAAGCCTGCGTGGTTTACGTAATCGAGATCGACGCGTTCGAATCGCTGATGCGCAGCGAGCCGCTGCAGATGGCCCAGTTCATGTTGCGCTCGTTCACCTACCTGGTCGCCAGCGAGCAGCAGCTGATCTCCAACTACAAGCGTCGCAACGAAGACCTGATGCAGACGCTGGATTCACTGCGGCAGACGCGCGACCAGTTGCAGCTGGCGCAGCGCCAGGTTTGCACCGATGATTTGACCGGCCTGTGCAACCGCCGCGGCCTCTATAAGTTTCTCGACAATGCGGTCGAGGTGCGCGAGCGTGGACGCCGGTTCGGCCTGCTGCTGGTTGATGTCGACCACTTCAAGCAGATCAACGACCAGAATGGGCACCTCGTGGGCGATGAGGTGCTGCGCGCGATCGCGTCGGAAATCCAGGACGCCGCGGGTGCGGCCGACCTGCCCTGCCGCCTCGGCGGCGACGAGTTTGCCCTGCTTACGCAAGTGGTCGACCAGCGCGAATTGACCGAGCGCGCCCTGCGCATCACCGAAGGCGTGCGCCAGCTGCGCTTCCCGAAGACGGCGTCGGGGCTCACCGTCTCGGTCAGCGTCGGCGGCGGCGTGTGCCGCGACGAGGACGAATGGTCGGTGTGGTACAGCGAAGCCGATTGCGCGCTGTACCACGTGAAGGGCTCCGGCGGCGACGGCGCGCACGTGATGAGTTGATGTTTTTGCTCCCGTCTCCCGTCGGGAGACGGGCCGGGGGTGGAGGCACGCGCCGGCGGGATCAACGCGGGACCCGAACCCCCACCGGCGCTGTGCGCCACCCTCTCCCAAGGAGAGGAGTTCGAGGGTGACCCCCATGACCGCCGAAATCCGCCAGCTCGAAACCACCCCCGGTCCGGGCCGCATGGCGGCACCGCAGTTGCGCACGCTGGTGGTGTGCGACATCGCCGATTCCACCGCGCTGGTCGAGCGCATGGGCGACCAGAACGCCGCGAAGGTCATCCGCAAGCACGATCGCCTGGCGCGCGCACTGGTGGAGCAGCACAAGGGCCGCGAGATCGACAAGACCGACGGCTTCCTGCTGCTGTTCGACCGGCCCGTGCAGGCCGCCGCGTTCGCGCTGGATTACCAGCGCGGCCTGAAACACATGTCCGCGGCCGATGGCGTCGTGGTGCGCGCGCGGGTCGGCATCCACATGGGCGACGTGGTGATCTGGGAGAACGCACCCGAAGACGTCGCGCGCGGCGCCAAGCCCATCGAGGTGGAAGGCCTGGTCAAGCCCGTCGCGGCACGCCTGGCGCAACTGGCGCGTCCGCAGCAAATCCTCATGTCGTCCGCGGCGGCCGGCATCGCGCACCGCGCCGAGGGCGAACTTGGCGTGCACGCCGCGGAGCACGTGCGCTGGAAAGACCACGGCCGTTACCGCTTCAAGGGCCTGCCCGAACCGTTGGACGTGGTGGAAGTGGGCGAGGACGACGTCGCGCCGCTGCACGCGCCGAAGTCCGGTCGCACCGCGAAAAAGATCCTGCCGTGGTGGCGGCGTCCGCTGACGTTGGCGGCCGAGGCGGCGATGCTGCTGGTCGGCCTCGGCGTCGGCGCCTGGTTCCTGCTGCAAAGCCCGCCCACGCTGGCGTTTGGCGTGCGCGACTGGGTGGTGGTGGGCGACCTGCACAACCTCACTGGCGACAAGCTGTTCGACCAGTCGGTCGATTCCGCGCTGCGCATCAGCCTGGAACAGTCGCAATACGTCAACGTGCTGCCGGAACTCTCGGTGCAGCAGACCTTGCAGCGCATGGAACTGAACCCCGACAAGACCCAGGTCAACCGCGCCATCGGCGCGCAGGTCGCGCTGCGCGAAGGCGCGCGTGCACTGGTGCTGCCCACCGTCGCCGACGTCGGCGGCCGCGTGCGCGTCACCGCGGAAGTGATCGACCCCAACACCCAAGCCACCGTGTACTCGGTGTCCGCCGACGGCGTCGGCGCGCAATCCGTGCTGCCCTCGCTGGACAGCGTCAGCAAGCAGTTGCGCGGCAAGCTCGGCGAGGCGCTCGCGATGGTGTCCAAGCAGTCCCAGCCGCTGGCGCAGGTGGCGACGCCGGATTTGAATGCGTTGAAGGCGTATTCGTTGGGGGAGAAAGCCTACGCAACAGGTGACATGAAGGATGTGATCGCTTACCAGACCCAGGCGCTGGAGATTGATCCAAGCTTTGCTTTGGCCCGAGTGGCATTGATGCGGGTTTATGTAAGCGAAGGCGATAACGCCAAGGCCTCCTTGGAAATGAAATTGGCGCTTCAACACCTTGATCGGTTGACGCCTAGAGAGAAGCTTTACCTGACCGCTTGGAAGGAGACCTTCGAGGACCCTACGGCATCTATGGCCAAATGGAAAATGCTGGCGACTGTCTATCCTGATTTCTTTGCAGGCGTGGGGAGCTACTCTTTCTTCAGTTGGCGTATTGCCAATGATTACCCTCAAGCAATTTCGGCAGCCAAAGCAACGCTTGCCCCACAGAACCCTAATCAAACAATCAGTAGGTTTTTCCTAGGCAATTTGTATTTGGGTGAGGAAAAATATGATGAATCTTTGAAGAGTTATACTGAAGCGGTAAAGGACGGTATCATTCGTACGGAATACCTTGCGGCAGCGTATGCAGTAAAACGAGAGTTTGCTAAGGCTGATTACTGGTTGAGGCAGTCAAAACCGTCGGGAATAGCAGCGGGTGATTTGGATACATACGTCAACCAAATCGCGATAAGAATTGACGAGGGGAAGTGGGACGATGCTTATTCCGCTCTCTCGGATGCAGAACATCAGGCAGTGGATATTGGATCACGCAGCATCACGCAATTCGCCCTCGTTCATCTCAGTTTGCGATCGTTGACGTCCCCTGATCGCCTCGAGCCTGAACTTGCCAGCTATGTCGCGAGCGTGAAAGCGGCCATACGTACTGAACCATCCGTCAACATGGATGACAATAGGTTCCGGCTGGCTTTTGCGGCGTACTTGGCAGCCCGAAATGGCGATGTTTCCCTTGCGAAAAGTGTCATCGGCGGACTGACTATCGACGATAATGGCCTTGTTGCAACGAGGAATATGTACAAGATAGCGCGGGCAGAGCTGGCGCTGGTCGACGGGGACGCCGCCCAAGCGATTCGCGTTTTACGGCCACTTGCGGACGGTACCGAACTTTTTGTGACCCATGTTGCCTTGTTGGATGCTTATCGGGCGAGCAAGGATTACGCGGCAGCCACTTCCGAGGCCGAATGGCTGATTGCTCACAGAGGGCGGGCGTATTCCGAGTACAGCGTGCAGTGGATCACGACCGCTTTCAATGTTGCCGAGTCGGATTTAGCTTCATTGAATTTGGCCGAGCTGTCGATTCAGGCGGGAGACAAGGACCAAGCAAAGAAAGAGCTTGCAGAGTTCTATAAAAACTGGCCGAATGCCGGCAATCTACCATGGCTTGCGTCGCGCATCCATGCGGTCAATGGTCGGAAATGACTCACTTGTCTATCCGAAACTGGGGAATGATCATACACATCCATTCTGTAGTTGGCTGCCGGCTGATCTGATCGTGCAATTCCCGGAACTTCTCCTTTGAAGCCAGTTTGACCGGCGCCAGACTTTCGACCGGGAAAGTTGCAACTTTGTCTTGCGGCACGCCTACTTCCGTCAGTGCGTCACGGGGGCTGTTTTCAAACCGCTGACGAAAACTGTCATCGGTTCCAAGCTTGTTGAGCAATGTAAGCGCCTGCTGACGCGTGAGTGATGGGTTGGCCATGGAAATCCCCTGTGCGATGATGGTGGATGACACAATGCAGGAATCGCGCCAGCCATTGCGGCGCAAGTAGAGTGGGGAACTTGGTTTTATGCGAGTGCGCCGTTGCACGATGGTTCTGATTGAGTCGCGTGAAACCGTTGAGTTCGATCTGGCCGAATTGCTGGGAGGGGCGACCGGCGTACGCGAACGCCTTGGGTGGGTTGCCTTGGCTGCTCATTGCGACCAGGACATCCCGCTGGACGCGACGGAAGTCGCGGCGCTAGGCGGCCTGTCGCCGGGCCACTGGCGGTCACTGGATGGGTTGTCGCAGCGGCATCCGCGCGCGATGCTGGAAGCGTTGCTGGCGAAAGGCTTGTTGATCGCGCAGGAACCGGCGGACGAAGCATCGCGCCGATTCGCGCAAGCCGACGATGCCGTGCGCGCGGTGCACTGGCGCGGGTTGTCCGCCATCGCGCATCGCCACAGCCGTTGGCGCGATGTCGACACCGAGGAAGCCGAGCGGCTGTTCTCCGAAGCCAGCCCGCAAACCTTCCTGGAGCGCCTGGGTCCCGCGCTGCTGGCGGTGCCGGAGTGCGCGCCGGCATTCGCGCGCCTGCCGCTGGAAAAGCCCGCGCCGTCGCCACTGGATGCGTTGATGGACCGGCGCGTCACCTGCCGCAATTACGATCCGGCGCCGTTGTCGTTCGCTGCGTTTTCCGCGGTGCTGTATCGCACGTTCGGCGCGCGCGCGGTCAGCGATTACGCGCCCGGCGTGCAACTGCTGAAGAAGGGCGTGCCGTCGGCGGGCGGCCTGCACGCGGTCGAGGCGTACCTGCTGGTGCAGCGGGTCGAGGGCGTGCCAGCGGGGTTGTACCACTACCACCCGGTCGCGCACGCGCTGGAACCGCTGCGCGAACTGGATGCGGAAACCGCCGCGTCGCTGGCGCGCCGTTTCGTGGCCGCACAGGCGTACTACGCCGGGGCACCGCTGCAGGTCGCGCTGGTGTCGCGCTTCGAGCGCAATTTCTGGAAATACCGCAACCACGCCAAGGCGTACCGCGCGGTGATCCTGGATGCCGGGCACCTGTCGCAGGCGATGTACCTCGCCGCCACCGAGTTGAACCTCGGCGCGTTCATCACCGCCGCGATCAACGAGGTCGAGATCGAGCAGGCGTTCGGCCTGGAACCGATGACCGAAGGGCCGCTGGCCGTGTGCGGCTTCGGTGTGCGCGCGCAGGAGCGCGTCACGGTCGAGTTCGACCCCGCGCACAAGGTGTGGGGCGCAACCACGAAATGAAGTCGGTCAGGCAGCCTTGCGCTGCTTCCAGGGCTTGATCTGCGCCAGCTTCTTTTTGATTGCCGCCTTGGTCATGGCGCGGTCGTGATCATCCTGCAAACCTGTCCAGAACCCTTCGGAGGTTCCGAAAAACCGTGACAGGCGCAATCCCGTATCCGCGGTCACGGCGCGCTTGCCCGCCACGATCTCGCCGATCCGGCGCTGTGGTACACCGATTTCCTTGGCCAAGCGGTATTGCGTGATGGCCATGGGTTCAAGAAATTCCTTCAGCAGGATTTCCCCAGGTGTTGGGTAGGCAACTTGTCGCATGGTGTGCTCAGTGGTAGTCAACGATTTCGACTTCAAATGCATCGCCGTCGCGCCAGACGAAGCAGATCCGGAATTGATTGTTGACGCGAATGCTGTGTTGGCCAATACGGTCGCCACGCAATGCTTCGAGCCGGTTTCCCGGCGGAATGCGCAGGTCGTCCAGTCGCGCGGCGCGGTTCAGGATGGCGAGTTTGCGCATGGCTGCGTGTTCGATCGATATCCATCGGCGCACGCGCCGACCCTCGAACAACGCACGGGTCCCTGTATCGCGAAACGAACGGATCATTCGAGCACCATCGTAACGTTATGCGTTAGTAACGTCAAACGTTAGTATTG
>JAICHS010000040.1 GCA_025924775.1 Rhodanobacteraceae bacterium | reverse complement strand
GTGCCCGAAGGTGAGGCCGGCGGCGCTGAAACGGCTGGCCGCGTAGCGGATCAGGTCGACGATGGTGGCAAGCTCGGCGGTCATGCGGGCGCATCCGAAAGCGCGCAGTATAGAGGTGGGCCGCGGCTACACTGCCGCGATGCGCGCCGCCACCCTGCTCCAATACCTTGTCCCGCAGAAACTGCTCAGCCGCGTGGTGCGCACCGCCACGCGCTGGACCTGGCGGCCGTGGAAAGACTTCCTGATCGGCCGGGTGGTACGCGCCTACCACGTCGACATGGCCGAAGCGGCACAACCCGACCCGCGCGCCTATCCGAGTTTCAACGCGTTCTTCACCCGCGCGTTGCGCGCGGGCGCCCGGCGGGCCGAAGGCGACGACGCTGCGATTTTGTGCCCCGCCGACGGCCGCATCAGCCAGGTCGGCCGCATCCAGGCTGGTCGCATCCTGCAGGCCAAGGGACGCACCTACTCGGTGGCGGAACTGCTGGCCGATCCCGACACCGCGCGGCCCTACCGCGACGGCGGCTTCGCGACGATCTACCTGTCGCCACGCGACTACCATCGCGTGCACATGCCGCTGGATGGCGAATTGCTTGAAACCGCGCACGTGCCGGGCCGCCTGTTCAGCGTCGCGCCTGGGCCGGTGGTGGACATCCCCAATCTGTTCGCGCGCAACGAGCGACTGGTTTGCCACTTCCAGGGCAAGCATGGGCCGTTCGCGGTGGTGATGGTGGGCGCGATGCTGGTGTCGGGCATCACCACGGTCTGGAGCGGACCCGAAGTGCCACCCTACGCACGCACCATCGTGAAGCGCGACTGGCGTGGTCGCGGCATCCGGCTGGCACGGTTTGCGGAGATGGCGCGCTTCGAGATGGGCTCCACCGTGATCGTGCTGGTGCCCGCCGGTGAATTCGACCCGCGGCTGGCCTGCGAATCCCCGGTCAAGGTGGGCGCGGGCCTGGGCCATTTGTCGCCGCCGGACAATCACGGCACAATTCCACAGGCGGGGGGAACGGGCAGGACCGCGTGAGGAACCTCACCTTGACATTGCCATTTCAGAAAGCCGGGGAAACGTATCTTCGGCGTCTGGTCACGCGCGTCACCAGCATGGGGCGGACCGCGCGGCTGCGGCGCCAATTCAGCGAAATCGAACACCGCAGCATGGAACTGCCGCGTTCCTATCGCGAGCAACTGGCCGAACTGATCGGACGCGAATGCGACAACGTCGCGGCCGCGCCCGACCCGGCGCTGTACGGCACCCAGACCGCAAACGACGCCGCCACCAGCGGCGTGGACGTCGGGTTCGACCGCGCGCGTTCGGACAACGTGCAGGTGCGGATGCGGGGGATCGCGCTGTGGATGGCACTGGTGTTCCACGAAACCCGTGGCGACGAAACGCCCGAAGGACAGGATCTGCACCGCAGCATCCTGCGCGTGATGCGCGAACTGAGGGTGTTTTCTTCCCGCATCGACAGCACCGGAAACCAGGCGTGACCGCGATTCAGGAAGCAACCAACGGTCCGGTCGTCGCGTCGAAGCCGCTCCTTCGCAATCCATGATCGAACACGGACACGCAACCCACACGGGCCTGCGGCGCGACCACAACGAAGACAGCTACTGGGCCGACACCGAACATGGCCTGTGGCTGGTCGCCGATGGCATGGGCGGGCCCGGGCGCGGCGAAGTGGCCAGCGCGGTCGCGCTGGAGGCCGCCGTCGCCGCGCTCGCTGCCGGCGCGGACACCGCCGATGCCTTTCGCCGCGCGGGCACGGCCGTGCTGGAGCATCCGGCGCAGGCCACCGCCGCCACGCCCATGGGCAGCACCCTCACTGCGCTCAAGCTCACAGGCGACACCTATGCGGCCGCCTGGATTGGTGACAGCCGCATCTACCTGTGGCAGGACAACACGCTACTGCGTTTGCCGCATCCGGAAACCGCGTCCGACGCGCCGCCGGAAGTCGCCACGCGCGCCACACCCCACGCACCACCGCGCAACCGCGCTACCCAGGCGCTTGGCATCACGCCCACGCGGGAACTGGATGCGCAACCCGTCACCGGCACCTGCGCACCCGGCATGCAGTTCCTGCTGTGCAGCGATGGCGTCACCGAGGAACTGGACGACGCGCGGATCGCCGCGATCGTTGCGCGCACCGACCTCGCCGCCCAGGAATGCGTCGATCATCTGGTGCTGGCCGCGCTCGCCGCGGGCGGCCGCGACAACCTCACCGCGGTGCTGGTGCGGATCAGCTAGCTTGCGCGTCCCGCGCGGACGCGCTCAATCCAACTGGGTCGTGCGTTGCCACAAGTTGCCAGCGGCACAGGCCTGGTCCAGCGCGGCCATGCGCGCCGTGTGCGCGGCGGCCTCCACGGCCGTGGCGTGCTGCACGCGCGGGCGCACCGTGACGCCAGGGTTCACCGCGTGGGCGGGGGTTCCGGGGTGCGCGGCGGGACGCTCGCCCCCCAGCGCCAAAGCCCCCTGGCCCGCGGTCATCGCCACCCACACGTCCGCCAGCAGGTGCGCGTCCAGCAGCGCGCCATGGATCTCGCGCTGGCTATTGTCCACGCCAAGGCGCTTGCACAACGCATCCAGCGTGTTCTTCTGGCCCGGATACTTCTGGCGAGCCATGGCCAGCGTGTCCGTGACCGTCGCGTGGGCGGCGACGTTGCCGAGTGCGCTGCCGGCGCGCGCCAGCTCGCCGTCGAGGAACGCGGTGTCGAACGCGGCGTTGTGGATCAACAGCTCCGCGCCCTCGATGAAGGCCAGGAACTCGTTCGCGATCTCGGCGAAGCGCGGCTTGTCGCGCAGGAACTCATCGGTGATGCCGTGCACCGCCACCGCGCCGGCATCGATGGCGCGCTCCGGATTGAGATAGCAGTGGAACTCGCGCCCGCTGGGCCTGCGGTCGACCAATTCGACGCAGCCGATTTCGATCACGCGATGCCCGCGCTCCACCTCGAGCCCGGTCGTCTCGGTATCCAGCACCACCTTGCGGGTCATGTTGCCTCCTTGAAGCGCTCGGCCTCGGCGCGCGCGGCCTCATCGACGCGTTCGTTTTCCGGGTGTCCGGAATGCCCTTTCACCCACGCCCAGCGTATCCGATGGCGATCGCACGCCGCGGCCAGCCGTTGCCACAGTTCCTGATTCTTGACCGGCTGCTTGCCGGCGGTGCGCCAGCCATTGGCGCGCCACTTTGCCACCCACTGCTCGATGCCCTGCTGCACGTAGCGCGAATCGGTGGTCAGGGTGACGCTGCACGGGCGCTTCAGGGTTTCCAAACCGACAATGGCCGCCATCAGTTCCATGCGGTTGTTGGTAGTGGCGGCCTCGCCACCCGCCAGCAGCCTCTCGGTTGCATGCCAGCGCAGCAACGCCGCCCAGCCGCCCGGCCCGGGGTTGCCCAGGCAGGCGCCATCGGTAAACAACTCCACCGCGTC
This sequence comes from Rhodanobacteraceae bacterium, assembly GCA_025924775.1. GTDB lineage: Bacteria > Pseudomonadota > Gammaproteobacteria > Xanthomonadales > Rhodanobacteraceae > 66-474. The sequence goes on along the minus strand of JAICHS010000040.1, from coordinate 9,830 downwards.
GGGCACGCCGCTCACGCGCATTCCCGGCGGGCGCCGGGGAGCAAGGTGGCCGATTCGAGTGACCGATGCCCGGGTTGCACCCGCAGCGGCAAGCTCGCCAGCACGCTGCGCCGGGCCTCGACGACCCACGCGCCGCCGGCCAGGCGCACCAGCCAGCGCGGCAGGCCCTCCACCCCGCGCAACCGCCGCCACGGGGCGCCACACCGGACGGCCGGCCGGACGTCAAGCCCGGCGGCCCGCAAGGCGCGCTCCCAGCGGCGGGGTGCCACGCCGCGATGCCACAGCGAGACTGGGTGGAACCCGGCGACCAACAACGTGCCATGTGGCGCCAGCACCCGCGCAAGCTCCGCAGCCGCCACCACCGCTTGCGGATCGTTGAAACACGCCAGCACCGCGCAAAATGCATCGTCCGCCAGCGGCAACGCCGCCAGTTGTGCCCGCAGCGGCCCAGTCCAGTCAAGGCCGTCACGATCCGGATGCAATACCGTCCAGCGGGCAACCCCCGGCACCGCCGGCGCCGGCAGGCCCAGGCCGTCCAGACACAAGCCGTGCGTACCCGCCACGTGTGCGAGCCGCGCTGTGCAATACGCCGACACGTCGCCCGCGATGGCCGCTTCCGCGGTTCCGTCGCGCCACGCGTTTGATGCTGGTTGATCGCTGTGCAATCGCTGTCCTGCGCGGGCTCCTGACCACGGCCCATTGTGACGGAATCGTGAGTAGACGCTAAGCGGCTACCTGAATTTAACGAACATCTAACGAGCCAGATGCCGTGGCCTGTTAGGGTCCAGTTCTTTTGGCCGGAAGCTGCATGCTGTCCCTGCGTCCGCTACCCGCCCTCGGCGACAACTATATCTGGCTGCTGGCCGATGTGGCGGCCGGCAGCGCGTTGGTGGTCGACCCGGGCGAGGCGCGTCCGGTGCTGGCTGCGCTGGCGGCGGACGGCTTGCGACTGACCACCATCCTGCTGACCCATCACCACGCCGACCACATCGGCGGTGTGCCCGAACTGCTGGCCCGGTTTCCCGACGCGGCCGTCCTGGCGCCGCGCGATGAACGCATCCCCGGCGCCACGCGTCGGGTGGCCGATGGCGACACCGTTGCCATCGCCTCCCCCGCCGCGCACTTCGACGTGTTGGAAGTGCACGGCCACACGCGCACCCACGTGGCCTACCACGGCGAGGGCCTGCTGTTTTGCGGCGACACCCTGTTCAGCCTCGGCTGCGGCCGGGTGTTCGAGGGCACGCCCGATGAAATGCTGGCATCGCTGGATCGCCTGGCGGGCCTGCCCGGCAACACTCAGGTGTGCTGCGCGCACGAATACACACTGGCCAACGCCGCTTTCGCGCTGACGGTTGACCCCGACAACCGCGCCCTCATCGCGCGTGCCGACGTGGCGCGCACCCTGCGCACGCGCCACCAACCCACCCTGCCGACGCTGCTTGAAGAAGAGCGGGCCGCCAACCCGTTCCTGCGGGTGGCTGCGATCAACGACACCCGCATGCCTTGGCCCGCGGGCGCGCAGCCATCGCGGCGACGCGTAGACCGTTTTGCCGCGCTCAGGGCCGCCAAGGACACCTTCCACGCATGAGCGCGCGACGTACCGGCACCCGCCTTGGACTGACGCTTGCCGTGTGCGCAGCGCTTGCCGCGTGTGCTACTCCGCCGCCCAAACCCGCGCCGAGGCCGGCGGTGGTCACGGCGCTGCCCGATACGCCGACACCGGCCGTGAATGCGCCGGATGCATCCGAAGCCGCGCTCAACGAACCGTGGGCCAGCATCGTCGCCAGCGACGTGATGCACGACTGTGGCGATTCGCCCCTGATCCGCGCCAACGCGGCGATGTACACCCGTTCGCCGGCGCGCTTTGAGCAGCATTTGAAGCAGGCGCTGCCGCTGATCACCTACGTGCACAAGCATCTGCAACAGGCCGGAATCCCTGGCGAATTTTCCATGTTGCCGATGCTGGAAAGTTCCTACAACCCAGCGGAGCCCAGCCGCCGCGGCGACCCCGCCGGCATGTGGCAGATGATGCCGCACACGGCACGCCGGCACGGCATCGTCGTGAACCGTCATTACGACGGGCGCCTAGACCCGGTGGATTCAACCCGTGCGGCCATCAAGATGCTGAAGAAGCTCAACCGGCAGTTCGACGACTGGCGGCTGGTCGACATGGCGTACAACTCCGGCCCCTACACCGTGCTCGCCGCGCTGCGCGAGCATCCCGACCTCGGCAGCCGGGCCATCCCCAACATCCCGGTCAGCAACACCACCCGCACGCACCTGGCCCGCCTGATGGCGCTCAGCTGCATCCTGCGCCAACCCGAACGCTTCCACGTGCAGTTGCCGCAACCATCACCCGACGACGAGTTGCAGACCGTCGAGGTACCTGCGGGCACGCGCATCAAGGACGCGGCCGCGATGGCCGAGGTGAGCGAGGCCAAACTGCGCAGCCTGAACCCGGGTTATCACGCCGCCAGCGTGCCGTCGGACAGCCCGCGCACGTTGTTGTTGCCGGCGGGTGCTGCGCAATCACTGGCGGCGGCGCTGGCCGTGGACGCCTCCGAGCCGATCGCACAGGTCGACGCCCGCGCGGGGCTGCGCAGCTCCGACAGCGAACCACCGCTGCCAGACGAACCCGCACCGCCTGTGCAAGCCAACAGCCCCGCCCCACCGGCTGCCGCGCATCATCGCGTCCGCAAGGGTGAAACGCTGTGGTCGATCGCGCACCAGTATCACGTCAGCGTGGACGAGCTGAAGCGCTGGAACCACCTGCGCGACAGCGACGTACGCATCGGCGAAGAGCTGCGCGTGCAAGGCTGAGAATATTTTTGCAAGCACCGTGACCGCTGCGTCCCGATCCGGACAAGCGCGCGGAATCGTTTGGGTTCGCCAACACCCGAACGGGCGGCCTGCCCTGACTTGCCACAACAGCATACAATGGCGGCCTTTTCCAGCCCGATACGGAGCACGGCGGACATGGGTTTTCTTGCAGGCAAACGCGCACTCGTCACCGGCATCCTCAGCAACCGCTCCATCGCGTGGGGCATCGCCCAGGCGCTCAAGCGAGAAGGCGCCGAGCTTGCGCTTACCTACGTGGACGAAAAGCTCCGCAGCCGCGTGGACGATGCCGCGGCGCAACTGGGCACCGACATCGTGCTGCCCTGCGACGTCGGCAGCGACAGCGACATCGACGCGCTGTTTGCAAGCCTCGGCAAGCATTGGGACGGACTGGACATCCTGATCCATTCGATCGGCTTCGCACCGCGCGAGGCGTTGCAGGGGGCGTTCCTGGACAACCTGACGCGCGAAAACTTCCGCATCGCCCACGACATCTCCAGCTACAGCCTCGCCGCGCTGGCCAAAGCCGCGCGTCCGCTGATGAAAGGCCGCAACGGCGCGATCCTGACGCTCACCTACCTCGGTTCCGAGCGCGCGCTGGTGTCCTACAACGTGATGGGTCTGGCCAAGGCCAGCCTGGAGGCCAACGTGCGTTACCTGGCGTTGAACCTCGGCCCGGAAGGCACCCGCGTCAACGCGATCTCCGCCGGTCCGATCAAGACCCTTGCCGCCTCCGGCGTGGCCGGCCTGCGCAAGATGCTGGAACACGTGGAGCAGGTTTCACCGCTGCGCCGCAACGTCAGCATCGACGACATCGGCAACGCCGCGGCGTTCCTGTGCTCGGACCTTGCAGCCGGCATCACCGGCGACGTGGTCTACGTGGACGCGGGTTACAGCACGCTGGGCATGGCGGGCCTCGGGGCCTGAGCCCGCGATTCGTTTCGCCGCTTCGGAAGTCGCGCCGGGAATGCCCCTGCAGATGCTTTGCGGCAGGGGCTGATCGCTGCGTACGCCAACGGGTGGCACGCCTGCCCGGGGTTTGACCGCTTGCGTTACAGCCGCTGCGGGGCAGTCTCGATCTTGGCGTGCTTGCGCAGGACGGCCAGGAAACCTTGCAGGTCGGCATCGCCATACGCACGCGCCATCTGCTCGCGCAGGAAACCCTGGGCCTCGGCCGGAATCTTGGCCGTATCGCCGGGGTTGACCGCGGCCAACGCAACCAGCGCGTAGTGCCCGCTCTTCAGCGGCACCAGTGCGCGCGTGTCCGCGCCCTTCGCGGGGTGCGCCAGGTCGAACACGGCCTGCAGCAGTTCGGGATCGACATTCTGCGCGTTGCGTTGCACGCCGGTTTCCTGCACCACCTTCTGGCTGGCCGCCTGCGCCAGCGTGTCGAGTTTGGTGCCGGCCTGCAGTTTCGCGAAGGCCGCGTCGGCAATCGTCTTGGCGGATGCATCCACGCGCGCCTGGACAATCGCCTGCTTGATCGCGTCAGTCACTTCCGCCAGCGGCTTGGGTGCCCCGGCGACGTGCTTGTCGACGTGGATCACGACCATGTGGTTGTCGCCGAGATCGATCGGATCGGACGTGTTGCCCTGCACCAGCACGATGTCCGAGAACGCGGCCTTGACCACCTTGGGATTGGCCGCGATGCCGGTCTTGGCGCCGGCGCGTCCGAACAATGGCGTCGTCTGGATGGTCAGGCCCAATTTCTTGGCGGCCGGCTTCAAGGACGTCGGATCGTTGTAGATCATGTCGGTCAGCTTGCCGCCGACGTCACGATAGGCATCCGCGCGCGCGCTCTTCGCCACTTCGGCCGCCAGCTGATCGCGCACCTGCGCAAAAGCCTCGGCGTGACCCTCGCGCACGTCGCGCAGGTCGATGATGTGATAGCCATCGGACGTCAGCACCGGCGCGGAAACCTCGCCCTTCTTCAGCTTGTCCAGCGCGGCCTGGAACTCGGGACCTGCGTCGCCCTTCTGCAGCCAGCCAAGGTCGCCGCCCTGGCGCTTGGAACCGAGATCGTCCGAATACTGCTCGGCCAGCTTGGCGAAGTCCGCGCCGGGCGCCTTGGCCAATGCGCCAACCTTCTCGGCCTGGGCCAGCGCGGCCTGTTTCTGCTCCGCCGTCGGCTTGGCCGGCAGCTTGATCAGGATATGCGCCACCTCCCACTGCGGAGGGCTGACGAAGCGCGATTTTTCCTTCTCGTAACGCGCCTGCAAGGCCTTGTCGCTCAAGTCCGGCGTGACCTTCATGGTCGCGGCATCCAGATCGATGTAATTCAGCGCGACCTGTTCGGGACTCATGAAGTCCGCCTTGTGTGCCTGGTAGTAATCCGCAACCTGCGCCGCGGTCACGTTGGACTGCTCGGGCGTCGCCGCCGGCGGCGGCAGATCGACGTAGCTGAAATCGCGCTGCTGCAGCTGCAGGCGCAGGAACGCATCGGCCTCTTCCTTGGTACTGAACGCAGTGCCCACCAGTGCTTCGGGGATCTGGCGTGCGGCCAGGTCGGTGCGGATGGAATCCTGGAACTCCTGCGGGGTCTTGGCGATCTGCGCCAGATACGCCAGGTAGGTCGTCGGATCGAACTTGCCGTTGACCTGGAACACCGGGTACGACGCGATCTGCGCGCGCACCGCGGCATCCGTCACGGTCACGCCCAGCTTGGCGTTCTCGTTCAGCAGCAGCTGCTGGTTGATCACCAGATCCAGCACCTTCTGCTTGACTTCCGGCTTTTGGAAATCGGCGGCTTCCATGGTGTTGCCGGGCGCGTTCAGCTGTGACTGCCGGTAGTTGTTGACCGCGGTCTGGAAATCCTGCTGCGAAATTTCGTGGCCATCGACCTTGGCCACCCAGGTGGCGTTGCTCTGGCTGAAGTAGCCCTCGATGCCGAAGAACAGGAACGCCACGACTACCAGCACGCCGAAGATCGCGATGACGATCCAGCTCTTGAACAGATTGCGAATGAATTGCAGCATGGGTACCGCCGTGACAGTCGAGTCGGATGAACAACAATTGTACGGGAAGCGGCACCCGTCGCGCCGTGGGTGTCGTGGTGGGCGCTGCAGGGATCGAACCTGCGACCCTCTCCGTGTAAAGGAGACGCTCTACCGCTGAGCTAAGCGCCCATGTTGCAGTTCGGGGCCGAGCATCCCGCCACGGCCGTCACGAAAACGGCCGCGGCGAGGCCGCGTCACGCTTTCCGCGTCAGCCGCAAGCAGCCTTCGCGCGCGACATTCCATGCGCCCCCGAAACGCAGCGGCCGACGCAGATCGCGTCGGCCGCCGAAAATCGGCGCACGGCCAGGTTTGCCGGCCGTGCCTCGAAACTCAGTTCAGCGCGTCCTTCAACGCCTTGCCAGCCTTGAATGCCGGTACCTTCGACGCCTTGATCTTGATGGTGGCGCCGGTACGCGGATTGCGGCCGGTACGCGCGGCACGCTTGCGCACCACGAAGGTACCGAAGCCAACCAGTGACACGTCGTCGCCCTTCTTCAGCGCACGCTTGATCTGGTCGGTGACCGCGTCGAGCGCACGGCCAGCATCGGCCTTGGACAGATCGGCGTGGTCGGCGATTGCGTTGATCAACTCAGCTTTGTTCATGGAGACTCCCTCTTGGGTTTCGAGCAGCCCGTGGAATGTTCGGTGGAAAAAACGTTGCTTCGGACCTACCGAACCAACGCTGCTTCCGGTCGTGTAGCAATTCCCGTATCGATGCGCGACTTGTCACGTCTGCGTCGCACGGCCCGGTCTTTATACCAGTGCCCCACGAGGGCCGCAATAAAGGCGTGGCGCGGATTTCAGCGCGGTCGGGCATCCGGCGTCGCCGGGAACGCCACAACCACGGAACGGCGCGAAAAGCAAGTGCCGATGCACAACACGAGCTATCGCACGCATTGCATTGATATGCCGTCAGTGTGCACGCACGACAGCGCCGTCATCGGCCGCTTCGTGTGCGACCTCCGGTGCCACGTTGACTACCTCGGTGAGTGCGGTTTCAGGCAGCGGCGTCAATGGGTGTTCCAGCGCCAAGTCCAGCACCTGGTCGACCCAGCGCACCGGGTGAATGGTCAACGCATCGGTGATGTTCTTCGGAATTTCCGCAAGATCCTTCTGGTTTTCTTCGGGAATGATCACGGTGGTGATGCCGCCGCGATGCGCAGCCAGCAGCTTTTCCTTGAGGCCACCGATCGGCAACACGCGGCCGCGCAGCGTGATCTCGCCGGTCATCGCAATCTCCGAGCGCACCGGGTTCTTGGTGAGCGCCGACACCAGCGCGGTGCACATCGCGATGCCAGCGCTGGGGCCATCCTTGGGCGTCGCGCCTTCCGGCACGTGCACGTGGATGTCGTACTTGTCGTGGAAGTCCGGCTCGATGCCGAGCCGCTGGCTGCGCGCGCGCACCACCGATTGCGCGGCCTGGATCGACTCCTTCATCACGTCGCCGAGCTGGCCGGTCAAGGTGAGTTTGCCCTTGCCGGGCATCACGCTGGCCTCGATGCTGAGCAGTTCGCCACCCACCGACGTCCACGCAAGCCCCGTCACCAGGCCCACCTCGTTCTGCTGCTCGCGGCGACCGAAGTCGAAGCGGCGCACGCCCAGGTACTTGTCGAGGCTCTTCACGTCGACCCTGACGGTCGCCGGCGTGCGTTTGCCCGCCGCGGTCTTGGCCTTGCCCTTGGGCGCGACGGTTTCCGTGGCCTTCTTCGTCGCCTTGCCGCTTTCCGCGAGGGTCAATTCCTTGACCACCTTGCGGCAGATCTTGGCCAGCTCGCGCTCGAGGTTGCGCACGCCCGCCTCGCGCGTGTAATAGCGGATGATGTCGCGGACCGCGCCCTCGGATACGGTCAGCTCGCGATCCTTGAGGCCCGCCGCCTTCACCTGCTTGGGCAGCAGGTATTTCGTCGCGATCGCGGTCTTCTCGTCCTCGGTGTAACCGGGGATGCGGATGACCTCCATGCGGTCGAGCAACGGCGCGGGGATGTTCATGGAGTTGGCGGTTGCGATCCACATCACCTCGGACAGGTCGAAGTCGACCTCGAGGTAGTGGTCGCTGAACGCGTGGTTCTGCTCGGGATCCAGGACTTCCAGCAGCGCCGCGGACGGATCGCCGCGGAAATCCATCGCCATCTTGTCGATTTCATCGAGCATGAACATCGGGTTTTTCGTGCCGACCTTGGACAGGTTCTGGATGATGCGCCCCGGCAGGGACCCGATGTAGGTGCGGCGATGGCCGCGGATTTCGGCCTCGTCGCGCACGCCACCCAGGCTCTGGCGCACGAACTTGCGGTTGGTCGCGCGCGCGATCGAATGGCCCAGCGACGTCTTGCCGACGCCGGGCGGGCCCACGAGGCACAGGATCGGCCCCTTGATCTTGTTCACGCGCTGCTGCACGGCGAGGTATTCGAGAATGCGCTCCTTGACCTTCTCGAGCCCGTAGTGGTCCTCGTCCAGCACCTGTTCGGCGACGCGCAGGTCCTTGCGCACCTTTGAGCGTTTCTTCCACGGCACGCCGGTCAGCCAATCGAGGTAATTGCGCACCACCGTCGCCTCGGCCGACATCGACGGCATGTGCTTCAGCTTGTTGAACTCGGCCTTGGCCTTGGCCAGCACGTCCTTCGGCATCCCGGCGTCGTCGATCTTCTTCGCCAGCACGTCGATGTCGTTGCCACCCTCCTCGATGTCGCCCAGCTCCTTCTGGATCGCCTTCATCTGCTCGTTGAGGTAGTACTCACGCTGGCTCTTTTCCATCTGCGTCTTGATGCGCCCGCGGATGCGCTTTTCGACCTGCTGCAGGTCGAGCTCGCTTTCCACCAGGCCCACCAGCATTTCGGTGCGCGCACCGACCGCCAACGTGTCCAGCACCTTCTGCTTGTCCGACAGCCGCACCGACAGATGCGCCGCGATCGAGTCGGCCAGGCGCGACAGGTCATCGACCCCGGAAAGCCCGGTGAGCACTTCCGGCGGCAGCTTGCGGCTCTGGCGTACCAGTTGCTCGAACAGGCTGACTAACATTCGCGCGGCGGTTTCCAGTTCGACCGCGGGGCGGTCGAACACCGGCTGCAGCGACACCGCGTGCGCGCGCAGCATGCCATCGGTTTCCCAGCAGCCCTGCAGCTGCGCCCGCGACTGGCCTTCCACCAGCACCTTGACGGTGCCATCCGGCAGCTTCACCAGTTGCAACACGCTGCCGATGGTACCGACCGCGTGCAGGTCGGCTTCGCCGGGATCGTCGGTCTCCGGCTGCTTCTGCGCCACCAGCAGGATGCGGCTGTCGCCTTCCATCGCCGCTTCCAGCGCCTTCATCGACTTGTCGCGGCCCACGAACAGCGGGATCACCATGTGCGGGTACACCACCACGTCGCGCAGCGGCAGCACGGGCAGTTCGATGGTCGCGGTAACGGGTTCTTTGGTTTCAGTTGCCATGTCGGGTATCGGGATCGGTATTGAACCCACGGATGCGGGTGATGGCATGAGAATGGTGGCGCTTGGCGCGCGGATCAAGCACCCAGCCAGCATTGAGAGCGACACCGCCCTGCGCTCCAATAGCCGGCCATCCACGGCCTGCGACTCGTGCAAGGTGTTCCAACGAACATGAACCGCGCGCAGGCAGCGTGCCGATCGAGGCACCTCGATCACGGCGAATGGATGACGGAAAAGCCCGAAGGGTGGCCCGCGCGATGCGGATCAGTTCGGCGCAGGCACAGGGGCGAGACGAGGCTCTCGCAACATGCCGGGGCGTGTCGCGCCGTCGAGCGCCGGAGACAGGATGGCGAAGGCCACGCTTGGGCTGCGCAGCTGGACGCGGAGCGGCCCAAGTGCCTTCGGCGAACCCCGGCGGTCGCGAGCGAACCCGCAGCCCATGGATGGGTGTAGGGCGTGTTCGCGGGGCGATCTTTCTCTTGGTGACTTCTCTTTGGCCAAGCCAAGGGAAGTCGCCCGTCCGCCCCGGAGGCGGACGGAAAATGACAGGATGTCGACTTCAAACTTGCGGGG
>JAICHS010000039.1 GCA_025924775.1 Rhodanobacteraceae bacterium | reverse complement strand
GGGTACTGCTGGGCGAGATGTTCCCCAACCGCATCCGCGCGCTGGCGTTGGCGGTGGCGACCGCCGCGCAGTGGCTGGCCAATTTCGCGATCACCAGCACCTTCCCGGTGATGGCCCAATTCAGCCTGCCGTTGGCGTATGCCGTGTACGCCGCGTGCGCCGCCCTTTCGCTGGTGTTCGTGCTGAAGTTCGTGCGCGAAACCCGCGGCGTGGAACTGGAGGACATGCCGGATTAGGGACCGCTCGGCGCACGCAAGGTCACCCGCCGGGCAACGCCACGCAAATTTGGTTAGCATCGTAGTCCTCGATCGCCGGATCGCGGGCCCGAAGGCCGCCAGCGCGTGCATAGCAAGAAGCGCATCACGTCGTTCGACATCGCCGAAAAGGCCGGGGTTTCCCAGGCCACGGTGTCGCGTGCGCTGCGCGGCGACCCCTCGGTGAGCGAAGATACCCGCAAGCGCGTCGAGGCTGCCGCGGCCGCGCTCAACTACACCGTGGACAAGAACGCGTCGAACCTGCGTGGCCGGCTTACCGGCACGCTGGCGCTGCTGTTCTTCGAGGACCCGACGCCCGACGACTCGCACATCAATCCGTTTTTCCTGTCGATGCTGGGCTCCATCACGCGGGCCTGCGCACGGCACGGCTACGACCTGCTGATTTCGTTCCAGGAACTGGCACGCGACTGGCACGCGGACTTCGCCGACAGCAAGAAGGCCGACGGCATCATCCTGTTGGGTTACGGCGATTACCTCACCCATACCAGCCGTCTGGAAAAACTGCGCGCGCGCGGCACCAGGATCGTCAGCTGGGGCGCAGTAATGCCCGACCAGCCCTGCGTCACCATCGGCTGCGACAACTTCAGCGGGGGCCGCAGCATCACCGAACATTTGCTTGACCAGGGTTGCCGCCGCATCGCCTTCCTCGGCGACGCGTCGCGGCACTTCCCGGAATTCCAGGAACGCTACCGCGGCCATCTGCAGGCGCTGCGTGCGCGCGGCATCGTGCCCGACGATGCGCTGCAGGTGGACGCGGAAAGCTCGCAGCAGGAAGGGCACCGCGCGACGGAAGCTCTGCTCGCGCGAGGCGAGACGTTCGATGCAATCTTCGCGGCCAGCGACCTGATGGCGATCGGCGCGATCGGCGCCCTGTCGGCGCAAGGCATCGGCGTGCCGTTCGAGGTCGCGGTGGCAGGCTTCGACGACATCCCCATGGCCGGCTTCGTCAACCCGCCGCTGACCACCGTCCAGCAGGACACGCACCGCGCCGGCGAAATGCTGGTAGACAGCCTGATCCGATTGATCAACGACGAGCCCGTGTCCAGCCAGATGCTGCCCATGAAGTTGATCGTGCGGCGTTCCAGCCTGCACGACGCCAGCGATACGTGAGGCCTGGGCGCGCCGGACGACGGATTCGCGCCAGGACGATCGTCCATCCGCGGCGCCGCCAAATGCAACGTCCGTCCGGCGCCACGCGTTGGCGGTCACGGGCTGCGTCCAAGCATGGCAAGGGCATGACGTGCGCAGGCCCAGCAAATGCTTAACATGCAATCACTTAAGCTCGCAAACCGTCCACGCGAAGCGAGCTGATGAAACCCGCCATCCTCTTCTGCGTTGCCTCCATGGCGGCCGTGCTGGCACTGGGTGCCTGCCAGCAGCCATCGGCTCCCTCGTCGTCGGCCTCGGCCTCGGCAGCCCGCGCGTCGACGCCGGTCATTTCGGCGCCCGCCGCCACATCCACGCCCGCCAGCGCCAGCACCGCGCCAGTGCCCGGCGACCATGCGGTCACCAGGCACTACAAGATCGCAGTCGCGATGCCCACGCTGCCGGCCGTCGACAAGCCGTTGGTGGACGCCATGCGCACCACCGCCGACAACGCCAAGCGCGATTTCGTGCAGGCCTTGCCCGACCCGAAGGCGTTGCCCGAATTCGCCAACCGCCAGTTCGAGCTGCGGCTGGATTTCAAGCTCGCGGCACAAACCCCGGCGTTCCTCAGCGTGCGTGAGACCGGCATGGCGGATACGGGCGGCGCCCATCCCAACCCGGTCGAGGCGGCCTTCGTGTTCGACCGCAAGGCGGGCAAGTTGATCGCGCTGGATGACCTGTTCGCGGATGCCGACGCGGCGCGCAGGGCGTTGGCCAATTTTGCGCACGATGCGTTGCTGAAGAAACTGATGGCGAACGCGCCGAAGCCGGGCGAGGGTTCGCCCGAGGCGATCCGCGAATGGAAGGTCAACACCGCGCAAATGCTGGATGATGGCACCAAGCCCACCACGGTCAACTACTCGGTGTTCGTGGTGCGCGCGGGCGCCACGGCGGACGCCCCGAGTCCCGGCCTCACGTTGGTGTTTCCCCCCTACCAGGTCGCCCCGTATGTCTATGGCACCCAGCGCGTGGAAGTACCCGCCAGCGTGTTCACGAAACTCCTGAAACCGGCCTACGCCAGCGACTTCGCGGCAAACTGACCGCGCCGCGCAACGCGCCTGACTTCCGGCCCATCCCCGCGCGCGCGGGTTCGTGTTAGCGTGCCCCAACCGTTACGCGAGACCCGCCATGAGCAAACGCACCCTCGCCGCCGTCGCGGCGTTCGTCCTGTCCGTACCCACCGCGTTCGCCGCACCGCCGTCTTCGGCCAAGCCCGACCTGCGCCCGGACAACGCGCCCGTGCCGCCACCGGCGTGGGTCGTGCAAAGCAACGGCTACGCGCAGGCGCTGCTGAAAACACTGGCCGAATTCAACCCGGAATTCGCGTCGCGATTCGGGTTGCCGGGTTACGACGACAAAGTCATCGACATGAAGCCGGACGTGGAACAGCGCACGCTCACGGCACTCACGCAGGCGCGCGCCACCCTGCAAAAGGACCTGGCGGGCAAGCAGGACCCGAACGTACACCAGGATCTGGAGATCATGATTCGCGCCGCCGATCGACAGATCGCCCGGATCAACCTCGACAACCAGTACCTGCTGGACTACAACGACGTCGGCCAAATCATTTTCCAGGGCGAGTTCACGCTGTTGCAGGATCAGGTCGCGGCCGCGCGCCGCCCGCACGCACTGGCGCGCCTGAAGTGCTACGTCGGCATGGCGCCCGGCTGCACGCCGCTAACCAAGGAAGCCGAGGCGCTTTACGCGGCCACCGCCGGCAACCAGAAACTGCTGGGCCCGTACAAGGCCGAAGTGGAACAGAACCTCGCCAACACCCAGCGTTACGTCGACGGCATCCGCAAGCTGTACGCGAAGTACAAGATCGAGGGCGCCGGCCCCGCGCTGGATGCGCTGCAGAAGCAACTGGACGACTACAGCGCGTGGGTGAAATCCACAGTGCTGCCGCGCGCGCGCACCGATGCGCGGCTGCCCCAGGCGGTGTACGCCAACAACCTGAAGAACGTGGGCATCGACATTCCGCCCAAGGAACTGATCAGGCAGGCCGAACAGTCCTTCATGGAAATCCAGTCGCAGATGGAAACGCTGGCGCCGTATGTCGCCAAGGCGGAGGGTTTCGCGCCCACCACCGACTACCGCGCCGTCATCAAGGATCTGAAAAAACAGCAGCTCGACCGCAACCACATCGAGCCGTATTACCAGACGGTGATCGACAAGATCGAAGCGATCATCCGCGACCAGCACATCGTCACGCTGCCCAAACGCAAGATGATCATGCGCCTCGCATCCGAAGCCGAGAGCGCCGCGCAACCCGCGCCGCACATGGACCCGCCACCGCTGATCAACAATCACGGCGAGCGTGGTGCCTTCGTGCTGCCGCTCGGCAATCCGCCCTCGGGCAACGGCAAGAACGAGGTCTATGACGACTTCACCTGCAAGGCCTGCGCGTGGACGCTCACCGCGCACGAAGGTCGGCCGGGACACGAACTGCAATTCTCGGCGATGGTCGAGCACGGCGTGTCGCTGGCGCGCTCGATGTTCGCCTTCAACAGCGTCAACGTCGAGGGCTGGGCGCTGTATGCCGAATGGATGATGGTGCCGTACGAACCCGCCGGCGGCCAGATGATCGCGCTGCAGCTGCGCCTGCTGCGCGCGGCGCGCGCGTTTCTCGACCCGATGCTGAACCTGGGGTTGATCACGAAGCAGCGCGCGCACGACATCCTGGTCAACGACGTCGGCATGTCCGAAGCCTTCGCGCGCGAAGAGCTGGACCGCTTCATGTTCCGCTCGCCGGGCCAGGCCACCGCGTACTTCTACGGCTACTCGCGCATCCTGCAACTGCGCGCGCATACCGAGATCGCGCTGGGCGACAGGTTCAACCTGCAGCAGTTCAACGACTTCATCCTGTCGCAGGGTCTGCTGCCGCCGGACCAGCTGGCCGAAGCGGTGGACCAGCAGTTCATTCCCGCGCACGCGAAGCACTGAGCAAGCCGGTCCCTGCGCAGGTGCCACGCCTCCATGCGGAGGGGCATGGGGAGGCGCCGCGCCAGCGCGCGCCAGCGACTCAGGCCGGCGGCAGCACGTACAGCAGTACCGCGAAGTAGTGCAGCACGCTGCCCAGCAGCACGCACGCGTGCCAAAGCACATTGTGGTAGCGCAGGTTCTTCCAGAGATGCAGCGGCACGCCGACGGTGTAGGCGATGCCCCCGGCCAGCAGCAGCGCGGTGCCGCCGAAACCCAGGCGTGCCGCCAGCGGGGTGAAGGTCAACAACCCCAGCCAGCCCATCAGCAAATACAGGCCGATCTTCAGCGCCTTGCGCTCGCGCAGCCGGGTGAACTGCAGTGCGCTGCCGCATACCGCAAGCACCCAGATCGCGCCAAACAGCCACCAGCCCCGCGCGCCGCCCAATGCAATCAATGCGAATGGTGTGTAGGTGCCGGCGATCAGCAGGTGGATCGCGATGTGGTCCAACCGTGGCAGCACGCTCGGCGCAACATACACGGGCACGGCGTGGTAGATCGTCGATATGGTGTACAGCAGGATCAACGTCGTGCCGAACACCGCGCTGGCCGTCACGTCGAGCGCACGCCCGTCCACCGCGGCGAAGGCGACCAGCGTCGCCAGTCCGGCGATGCTGAGCACGATGCCGAGGCTCTGCACCACGCCATTGGCAAGTTCTTCGCCGAAGGTGTAGCCCGCCGAAGACAGCCAGCCCGTGCGCGGCATGTCAATCCCTCGAGACGGTGAACTTCCCGAAATCGACGCCCAGGTTCCAGCCCTTGCCGGTGCCGCTGAGCGCCAGCGAAACGTTGCCCTTGGTCATCACGGTGGCGCGCGCGGAGGCAGACGCGCCGGCGTGGGCCTCACCGACCACGTAGGTGCCCAGGATTTCGTCGGCGTGGAAGATGCCGGAAAACTTGCCGGTACCGCTGACGCTGGACTTGCCGAAGGTCAGGCCACCGCCCTTGCTGCGCAGGTGGACGCGCATGTGCTGGCCATTGCTGCAACTGACTTCACCGGTGCCGCTGGACGTCTTGTAGAACGCCGACCAGCCATGCAGTTCGAAGTGCATTTGGCAGCTGATTTCGCCGCTGGCCGCGTGCGCGCTGCCGGCGAACACCAGGGGGGCGCCCACGAGCAACGCGGCCAGGGCGAGGTTGCGTGCGGTATGCATGATGACCTCCTGTTGGGTTGTAGCGAAGTTGCCGGAAGTATTGTTGCCCGAAAGTCAGGACGAAGCCACAGCCATCCCGTGGGAACATTCAGCTTGCGGCTCGCCCGCTGGTTCGCCCGCGGCCACCATCGTGAAAAGTCAGGGCCGGGATGCCCGGAGTGGCGTCCAGGGAAGCGCATGGCGGCACGTGCACGCAAAATTGGCCAATGCGGCGATCACGGAAGATCGCACGAAAATTGCCGCTTGAACTCGGCGGCGAATTCGGCGCCGGTGAAGCGGTGGTTCTGGGTGCCCGGCCGGGCGATCTTGAGCGCCCCCATCAGCGATGCGACGCGGCCGGTGGTGGGCCAGTCCAGGCCACGCGACATGCCGTACAGCAGGCCGGCCCGATACGCGTCGCCGCAACCGGTCGGATCCACCACCGCTTCCGGTTTGGCCGACGGGATCTCGTGCGTGGCGCCGCCGGCGTGGATCACCGAACCTTGCGCGCCGCGCGTGACGATGTAGGCCTTGACCTTGCCGGCGATGTCGGCCTCCGACCAACCGGTGCGTTCGGTGAGCAGGCTGGCCTCGTAGCTGTTGACCGCCACGTAGTCGGCCTGCCCGATGAAGGCCCGGAACTCCTCGCCCGAGAACAACGGCAGCGCCTGGCCCGGGTCGAAGATGAACGGCGTGCCGCGCGCGGCGAACCCGGCAGCGTGCTGCAGCATGCCGTCGCGGCCGTCCGGGGCCACGATGCCGATGGCGGCGTCGGCCACGTCGGTCACGTGGTTCAACTGGCTCTGCATCATCGCGCCCGGGTGGAAGGCCGTGATCTGGTTGTTGTCCTGGTCGGTGGTGATGAAGGCCTGCGCGGTGAAGGCGCCTGGCACCTCGCGCACCTGGTCGAGGCGGATGCCGAGGCCTTTGAACCACTCGCGGTAGGGCGCGAAATCCTGCCCCACCGTGGCCATCGGAATGGGCTCGCCACCCAGCAACTTGAGGTTGTAGGCGATATTGCCCGCGCAGCCACCAAACTCACGGCGCATCTGCGGCACCAGGAACGACACATTCAACATGTGCACCTTGTCCGGCAGGATGTGGTTCTTGAAGCGGTCCTCGAACACCATGATGGTGTCGTAGGCCATCGAGCCGCAGATGAGGGCAACAGGCATCGTCCGGTTCCTTTGCGTTGGGCACAAGCGAACGATCGTAACGGTTGCGCCACGCGCTTTCGAGCTCGGATCGGCAAAATCCGCGTTCGGCCAGCCGTTTGACCCGGTTTCGACCTTGCGCCAGAGCCGCGCCGTGACTAGACTGGCGCGTTCTTTCCCCGTTGCCTGCCACCCCGGGCCCACACCCCACCGGTTCGCGCATGTTCAAACTGTTCCGCGGCATCTTTTCCAACGACATTTCCATCGACCTTGGTACCGCGAACACGCTGATCTACGTGCGCGACCAGGGCATCGTGCTGAATGAACCCTCGGTGGTCGCGATCCGCCAGGACCGTGGCGCGGGCGGCCCACGCTCGGTCGCGGCGGTCGGCAACGAGGCCAAGATGATGCTGGGCAGGACCCCGGGCAACATCGTCACGGTGCGCCCGATGAAGGACGGCGTGATTGCCGACTTCACCATGACCGAGGCGATGCTGCAGCACTTCATCAAGCAGGTGCACAAAAGCCGCTTCCTGCGCCCCAGCCCGCGCGTGCTGGTGTGCGTGCCCTGCGGTTCCACCCAGGTGGAACGCCGCGCCATCAAGGAATCGGCCGAGGGCGCGGGTGCGCGCGACGTGTTCCTGATCGAGGAACCGATGGCCGCCGCGATCGGCGCCGGCATCCCGGTGCACGAGGCGCGCGGCTCGATGGTGCTGGACATCGGCGGCGGCACCTCCGAAGTCGCCGTGATGAGCTTGAACGGCATCGTGTATTCGCAATCGGTGCGCATCGGCGGCGACCGCTTCGACGAGGCCATCATCAACTTCGTGCGGCGCAGCAACGGCACCCTGATCGGCGAGCCCACCGCCGAGCGCATCAAGATCGAGATCGGCTGCGCCTACCCGCCCAAGGAACCGCGCGAGATGGAAGTCTCCGGGCGCAACCTGGCCGAAGGCGTGCCGCGCATGTTCACCATCAACTCCAACGACGTGCTGGAAGCGCTGCGCGAGCCGCTGCACGGCATCGTCGCCGCGGTCAAGGCCGCGCTGGAGCAGACCCCGCCGGAATTGTGCTCGGACGTGCACGAACGCGGCATCGTGCTGACCGGCGGCGGCGCGCTGCTGCGCGACCTGGACAAGCTGATTTCCGAGGAAACCGGCCTGTACGTGTCGGTGGCCGACGACCCGTTGACCTGCGTCGCGCGCGGCGGCGGACGTGCGCTGGAACTGATCGACATGCACGGAAGCGATTTCTTCGCGAGTGAGTGAGGTGCGTAACCCGAGGCGAGCGTGAACGGCTCTCTTCCCCCTTCGGCACGAGGGGTCGCGCGCAGCGCGGGGTGATGCGGCGGTGGATGCATGGGGGCGATGCGAAGCGCCATCCTTGGCGTGCGGCACGCGCGCAGGAGAGGAACGGTGACGCACCCGTGCCGCGCCGTGCCTTCATTGTTGCTACGCTTTGACCCCGGCTTCACCCCACCCGCACCGCCATGGCGCTTCCGCAAAAGGAATCTTCCCCGATCTTCTCGGACGCGACCGCGGGCACGCTGCGCCTGATCGCGTACCTCGCGCTGGCGGCGATCCTGATGGTGCTGGACCACCGCAACGGCTGGCTGCACCGGGTGCGCTACGCCGGTGCCGCGGCGATCGTGCCGATCTACAAGATCGCGGCGGCCCCCGCCGACTGGGTGCACGACGCCAGCACGGCGTTCACGCAGCGCCGTCGGCTGATCGATGAAAACCGGCAGCTGCGCGAAGGCCTGATGCTGGCCGAGGCGCGCTTGAACCGGATGGACGCCGTGGCGCACCAGAACGAACGCCTGAAGCAACTGCTGGACACCCAGCAACTGCTGGGCCTGCACGCCCAGCTGGCGCGCCTGATCGACGTGCAGCTGGGGCCGACCCGCGACCGCGTGATGTTGAACGTCGGCGCCCAGGAGGGCGTGCACGTGGGCCAGGTCGTGATCGACTCGCACGGCGTGATGGGCCAGATCATCGAAACCCTGCCGCACGCGTCGGTGGCAATGCTGGTGATCGACCCCGACCACGCGGTGCCCGCGATGCTGACGCGCACCGGCCTGCGCGGCGTCGCGCACGGCACCGGCAATCCCGAACAACTGGTGGTGCCCAACCTGCCCCTGTCGTCGGACGTGCGCGTCGGCGACAAGCTGGTGACATCAGGCCTCGGCGGGCGCTTCCCCGCGGGCTTCCCGGTCGGTACCGTCACGGCCTTGAAACACGACCCCTCGGGCATGTTCATGGAGGCGCAGGTCAAGCCCGCGGCGGAACTTGAACGCAGCGGCGAAGTGCTGCTGCTGCGCGACCAGCCCGACCCGGTCGGGCCACCTGCGCCCGCGCCTGCAGTGGGGCCGCCGGCGTCCTGGGCGCCCCCGCCCACGGCGGCTGCGAAGCCGCTGCCGAAACCCGCACGCGCGCAAGCGACCGCCCTCCCCGCCACCGCCGGAACCGCGCCATGAACCGGCTGCGTGCACAAGGCTGGATATTCTGGGCCGCGATCGCACTGGCGCTGCTGCTGATGCTGATGCCGCTGCCGGCGCTGATCCAGCCATTGAAGCCCTACTGGCCGGCACTGGTGCTGATCTACTGGTCGCTGGAATCCACCGACCGCGTCAACATCGGCCTGGCGTTCTGTGTCGGCCTGGCCGCCGACCTCTTGAACGGCGCGCTGCTGGGCGACCAGGCGCTGCGCCTGGCGGTGCTGGTGTTCATCGTGATGCACTTCCGTTCGCGCCTGCGGTTTTTCCCGATGTGGCAGCAATCGCTGGCGGTGTTCCTGCTGCTGCTCAACAACCACGTGCTGCAGGCCCTGGTCCGCGCCTTCGCGGGTGATCCCGCGATGCCGGCGCTGTCGTGGCTGGCGCCGGCGGTGGGCGCGGCCATCTGGCCGTTCGTGTTCCTGCTGTTCGATGACTGGAACACGCGCCTGCGCGGCAAGACCACGGGGGCTTCAAGAGGCCCTGGACGACATGAACGTGCGTGACGAACTGAAGGACGATCGCGCACGCCGTGCGCGCTTCGGCCGGCGCGCGTTGGCCGGGTTTGCGATCATGCTGGCGCTGGTGATGGTGGTGGCCGGGCGCTTCGTGTACCTGCAGGTGTTCCAGCACACCGAGTATTCGACCCGCGCCAAGGCCAACCGCGTGCGCCTGAAGCACCTGCCGCCGCCACGCGGCCTGATCTACGACGCGGCGGGCAAGCTGCTGGCCGACAACGTGCCCGCGTTCCGGCTGGACGTGGTGCCGGACAAGGTCGAGCACATGCACGCCATGCTGCGGCAGCTGTCCGCGGTGGTGCCCCTGACCGACGACGACATCCGGCGTTTCCAGCAGAGCCTGAAGCAGCATCGCCCGTTCGACGCGGTGCCCCTGAAGTTCCGCCTCACCGAAAGCGAACGCGACAGCTTCGCGATCAACCAGTGGCGGTTCCCGGGCGTCAGCGTCGCGCCTTACCTCACGCGCAACTATCCCTACGGCGCCGCGTTCGCGCACGTGATCGGCTACGTCGGCCGCATCGATGAGAGGGAAGAGCAGCGTCTCGATCCCGACCGCTATGCCGGCTCCACCCACATCGGCAAGACCGGGCTGGAAAAGGAATACGAGAACCTGCTGCACGGCACGCCCGGCTACGAGGTGGTGGAAGTCAACGCCAACCAGCGGCCGTTGCGGGTGCTGCAGCGGGTGGCCGCCAAGCCCGGCAAGAACCTGTACCTGACGATCGACGAACGCCTGCAGCACGCCGCCATTGCCGCACTCGACGGGCAAACCGGCGCCGCGGTCGCGATCGACCCGCGCAACGGCAACGTGCTGGCGATGGTGACGATACCCAGCTTCGACCCCAACCTGTTCGTCAACGGCATCAGCCAGGCCGACTACACGGCATTGCTGGACAACCCCGAGAAGCCACTGCTCAATCGCGCCATGCGCGGTGGCTACCCGCCCGGCTCCACCATCAAGCCGTTCCTCGGCCTCGGCGGCCTCGAGCTCGGCTTGCGCAAGCCAGCCGACACGGTGCTCTCGACCGGCACGTACTACATCCCGGGCTCGTCGCGTGGCTACCGCGACGACACCCGCCACGGCGCCGGGCGCGTCAACCTGATGCAGGCGATCACCCAGTCGGTGAACACGTATTTCTATTCGCTCGCCTACCAGATGGGCATCAAGCGCTTCGATGAGTGGATGGGCAAGTTCGGCTTCGGCAAGCCGACCGGCATTGACCTGCCGGACGAAACCGGCGGCGTGCTGCCGTCGCCCGAGTGGAAGCGCAAGACCTTCAAGCAGCCGTGGTACCCCGGGGAAACCGTGATCTCCGGCATCGGCCAGGGCTACTGGATGGTGACGCCGCTGCAGATGGCGCACGCGTTGGCGGCGCTGGCGGGCAACGGGCAATCGCATACGCCGCACCTGTTGGCCGCGACCAGCGATGGCCTGGGCGCGCCGGAAGTCCCGTACCCGCAGCCCAAACCGGTACAGATCACGCATGATCCCGCGGACCTGGCGGCGGTCAAGCAAGGCATGCTGGGCGTCGTCTACAGCCCGCAGGGCACCGCCTACGCATCCGGCATCGGCAAGGGTTTCCCCTACCTGATCGCGGGCAAGACCGGCACCGCCGAGCGCTATTCGCGCACCACCGATGCCTACAACACCAACAAGAACCTTGCCTATCTGGCCTCGCGCCACCGTGCGTGGTTCACCGCCTATGCACCGGCCGACCACCCACAAATCGCGGTCGCGGTGGTACTGGAACACGGCGCCTGGGGCGGCAGCGCGGCGGCGCCGATCGCACGCAAGATCCTCGACCAGTGGCTGGCCGACACCCCGCCATCCGAACGCCCGCCGATCACCGTCACCGCGCACGCCGCGCCGGCTGCAGCGTCCGGTACGACCACCGCGCCGACGACGCCATGAACGAGCTCGCCGCCAGCCTGGCCATGCGCGCGCGGCGGCTCGGACGCCGGGTGCTCTCGCGCCCGCGGATCGACCTGCCGCTGGCGATCGGCCTGCTGATCCTCGCACTGATCGGGCTGACCGTGCTGTACAGCGCCAGCAACCTCGACGCCGGCACGCTGGCCGGGCAGGCCACGCGCTTTGCGATCGGCGCCATCCTGATGCTGGCGATCTCGCGCATTCCACCCAACCTGCTGCGCGCGTGGACGCCGTGGTTCTACGCCATCGGCGTGCTGCTGCTGGTGGTGGTCAAGGTGCTGGGCGAGGGCCAGGGCGCCAACCGCTGGCTGGACATCGGCGTGGTCCGCTTCCAGCCCTCGGAACTGATGAAACTGGCGATGCCGATGGTGATCGCGTGGTACCTGCACCCGCGGCCACTGCCGCCGCGCTGGCGCGATCTTGCGCTGACGGGCGTGCTGATCGCGGTGCCGGCGTACCTGATCATCAAGCAGCCCGACCTCGGCACCGCCCTGCTGGTGGCGGCGTCGGGCCTGTTCGTGTGGTTCCTGGCCGGTCTGCAATGGTGGAAGATCGGCGGCGCGCTGGTGGCCGTGGCGGCGGCGGCACCGGTGGCCTGGCACTTCATGCACGACTACCAGCGCCAGCGCATCATCACCTTCCTGCATCCCGAGAACGATCCGCTGGGCAGCGGCTGGCACATCCTGCAGTCGATGATTGCGGTCGGCTCCGGCGGAATGTTCGGCAAGGGCTTCAACCAGGGCACGCAATCGAAACTGGAATTTCTGCCCGAGCACACCACCGATTTCATCTTCGCGGTGCTGGGCGAGGAGTTCGGGCTGGTCGGCGTGCTGGTGCTGCTGCTGGTGTATGCCTTCATCGTCGGCCGCTGCCTGTGGATCGCGGCCAATGCTCGCGACACCTGGTCGCGCCTGGTCGCGGGCGCGTTTGCGCTGGCCTTCATGGTGTACGTGATCGTCAACGGCGGCATGATCGCGGGCCTGCTGCCCGTGGTCGGCGTCCCGCTGCCGCTGGTGAGCTACGGCGGCACTTCCGCGATCACGCTGCTGGCGGGGTTCGGGGTGGTGATGTCGATCCACGCACACCGCAAATGGACGCCGTAGCGCTGGCGATCCGTCACCGCTGTTGCCGTCATCCCGGCGCAAGCCGGAATTCTCATCCTCGTCATTCCGGGGCTGCCCGCGTTTCATGCGGGCAGAACCCGGAATCCATTTGGGTGTGCTTCCAAGTCGGCAGGACGTCAGGCTGTTGGGTCGGGCAATCGCGACGCCAGCCGCTACAATGCGCGTTTGCCTTGCAAACCGCGCCGCGCGCGGAACCTGGGACCCGTGATGGACAAGAGTTTCGACCCCAAGCAGATCGAATCGAAGTGGTATGCACGCTGGGAGCAGGCCGGCGATTTCAAGCCGACCGGCAAGGGTGAGCCCTACTCGATCCTGTTGCCGCCGCCGAACGTCACCGGCACGCTGCACATGGGCCACGCGTTCCAGCAGACGATCATGGATGCGCTGATCCGGCACGCGCGGATGTCGGGCCGCAACACCCTGTGGCAGGGCGGCACCGACCATGCCGGCATCGCGACGCAGAAGATCGTCGAGAACCAGCTGGCGGCGGAAGGCAAGACCCGCCACGACCTCGGCCGCGAGCAGTTCGTCGAACGCGTGTGGCAATGGAAGCAGGCATCCGGCTCCACGATCACCCGCCAGATGCGCCGCATCGGCGCCTGCGTGGACTGGTCGCGCGAACGCTTCACGATGGACGCGGGTCTGTCGGCCGCGGTGCGCCGCGTGTTCGTCACGTGGTACCGCGCGGG
>JAICHS010000038.1 GCA_025924775.1 Rhodanobacteraceae bacterium | reverse complement strand
CGGCATTGTCGGCATGGGTGGTGATGCCGAACGTGCGCGCGAGTTCCGCGCGCGCCTCCGCCCGTGGTTCGGCCACCGTGAGCGCGGCGGCGGCAACGCCCCGCGCCAATTGCGCGCCGATCAGGCTGCGCGCCATGTTGCCGCCACCGATGAAGGCGATGCGGGCGGGTGCCGGCACGGCCGGCTCGGAATTCGTGGACATGCGGGTGCGCTTGGCGATCAAAGCACCAAGCATAACAAGCCGCGCCGTTGACGCGGCGGGGTCAGGCCTGGCCCAGGGCTGCCTTGCGTTTCAGCGCGCGCTGCGCCTTGCGTTCACGCCGGCGGCGCGCCCACGAGGCGAACACCAGGTAGATCGCGGGGGTCGAAAGCAGCGTGAGGCTTTGCGAAAAGATCAGGCCGCCCAGCATCGCGATGCCAAGCGGGCGCCGCAGTGCCGCGCCGGTGCCGATGCCCACCACCAGCGGCACCGACGCCAGGATCGCGACCATCGTGGTCATCATGATCGGACGGAAACGCACCAGGCAGGCCTCGCGCACCGCGTCCAGCGGCGTGCGCCCAGCGCGTTCGGCCACCAGCGCGAAATCGATCATCATGATCGCGTTCTTCTTGACCAGGCCGATCAAAAGGATCAGCGCCATCATCGCGACGATCGACAGCGGCGTGTTGGTCACCTCGAGCGCCAGCAGCGCGCCCACGCCGGCCGCCGGCAGGGTGGACAGGATCGTCACCGGGTGCACCAGGTTTTCGTACAGCATGCCCAGCACCAGGTACACCGCGACGATGGCGCCCAGCAGCAGCAACGGCATCATCTGTTGTTGCTGCTCGAAGCGGCGGAAGAAGTCGCCAAGCCCCAGCGTGATGTCGCCCGGCATGCGCATGCCGGAAATGGTCTGGCGGATCTGTTGCATCGCATCGCTCATGCTGGCGCCCGGCACCAGGTTGAAGGACAGCGACATGCTGGTCATCTGGTTGATGTGTTCGATCTGGGCCGGCGCGACACCGGCTTCCTGGTGCGCGATGGCGGAGATGGGAATCATTTTCCCGCTGGTCGAGCGCACACGCAGCGTGTCCAGCGCGGCCGGCGACGCGGTTTGCGTGGGCAGTGCGCTCAGTACCACCTGATAGTTGTTGGTGTCGGAATAGATGGTCGAGATCTGGCGCTGGCCGAAGGCGTTGTACAGCGCGTCGTCCACCGACGCCATCGAAACGCCAAGACTGGCGGCCTTGCTGCGATCCACCACCATGTTCTGCAGCAGCGAGCCCTCGTCGAGGTCGGTGCCGACGTCGCGGAACAGCGGATTCTTCTGCAGTTGCGCCTGCAGTTTCGGCAGCCATTCCTCAAGTTCGCTGGCGCTGTTGGATTGCAGGTTCACGCTGTACTGGGCGCCCTGGCTGGTGCCGCCGTTGCCGCTGGGAAGATCCTCGTGCGGGCGGAAGCGGACCTGGAGGTCGGGGTACTGTGCGGCCTTGGCCGACAGCCTGGCGACCACGTTCTGGGTCGAGTCGCGCCGGCCCTCGTCGCGTGGTTTCAGCTGGATGCTGAACCAGCCGCTGGCGCCGCGTCGGCCGGTGCCGATGGAGGCGCCGACGTACTGCACCGCCGGGTCCGCGCGGATCATCTGCATGATGGTCTTGGTGCGCGCTTCCAGGTCGGCGAACGACATCGTGCTGCTGCCGTTGGCGCGGCCCCAGATCAGGCCGGAATCCTGGGGCGGAAAGTTGGTGGCCTGCACCTTGGTGAACATGAAGATCGTCACGGCCAGCAGCAGCAACGGCGACCACGCCATCAGCTTGGGGTGCCGGTGCAGCGTCCAGTCGAGGGTGCGCGTGTACACCGCCAGCAGCCCGGCGTGGAAGGCGTCCAGCGCGCGCGACAGCCTGGAAGACCCGTGGGCATCCCCGGTTCGATGGCTCAGGAACAGGCCACACAGCGACGGCGTCAGCGTCAACGAGACCAGCATCGACACGAAGATGGCCGCGACCACGGTGACCGTGAATTCGCGGAAGAACACGCCCAGCATGCCGGGTGCGAACAGGATCGGACTGAACACGGCGATCAGCGAGGCCGTGATCGCGACGATCGTGAAACCGATTTCCTTCGCGCCGTCCAGCGCCGCCTGCAGCCGGGACTTGCCCTCGTCGATGTGCCGGATGATGTTTTCGATCACCACGATCGCGTCGTCCACCACGAACGTCAGCGCGATCACCAGCGCCAGCAGCGACAAGTTGTCCAGCGTGTAACCCATCACGTACATCACGATGAACGCGCCGCACAGCGACAACGGCACCGCCGCGGTGGCGATCAGCGTGGGCGCCAGCCGGCGCAGGAACACCGCCATGGTCAGGATCACCATCGCCAGGCTGATCAGCAGCGTGATCTGCACGTCGTTGACCGAGTCGCGGATCGTGGGCGTGCCGTCGAAGTAGGGCGTCAACTGGGTGCCCGGGGGCAGCAGATTGCGCAGCCCGGCCAGCTCCTGCTTGATGCTGTCCACGGTCGCGATCACGTTGGCGTCGGGCCGCTTGAATATCTGCAGCTGGATCGACCGCTTGCCGTTGAAATAGGCCGCCTGGAACTGGTCCTGCGCGCCCTGGTAGACGTTGGCCACGTCGCGCAGGAACACCGGCCGGCCATCGTGGGTGGCGATCACCAGGTCGGCAAACTGCGCGGCGGAATGCAACTGGTCGTCGGCGGTGATCGCGGTGGCGATCTTGCCATCGGTCAGGAAGCCCTGCGGCGAGGTGACGTTGGCCGCCGTGATCGTATTGCGGATGTCGTTGGTGGAAAGACCGAGCGCGTCCAGCGCATGCAGGTTCACGTCCACCCGGACGCCGGGTTGCGCGCTGCCCGACACGTCCACCGAGGCAACACCCGGCAGCTGCGACAGCCGCGGGCTCAGCAGGGTGTTGGCCGCGTCGTACAGATCCGACATCGGCTGGGTGTCGGAGGTGAGCGCGAGGTTGATGACCGGGTCATCGTTCGGGTTGGCCTTGTGCCACTGCGGCATCTGCAAGCCGCTCGGCAGGTCGGGTACCGCGGCGTTGATGGCGGCATCGACCCGTTGCGCCGCATCGTTGATGTCCACGCTGGAATCGAAAAACATGATCACCACCGCGTTGCCGTCCGAGCTGCGCGAATTCATCATGTCGATGCCGGGGATCTGGCCGAGGTGCCGCTCCAGCGGCGCGGCCACCGTGGCCGCCATCGTGGTCGCGCTGGCGCCGGACTGGCTGGCGGATACCCAGATCGCCGGGAAGCTTAACTGCGGCAGCGCACTGATGCCCAGCAGCGTGTAACACAGGATGCCGACCGCGAGCACGCCCGCCGCCAGCAGCGAAGTGCCGATGGGGCGCTTGACGAAGGGCGCGGAGATGTTCACGTGCTTGCCCCCTCTCCGCCAACAGCTGCATCGCTGGGGGAGAGGACTTGCACATGTGGTGCGCCCACGTTCATGGGTTTCACTTCCCGCCCTCGGCCGCCAGTTCAGCCGGATGCCGCCGACCGACGCGTTCCCGTACCCAGTCGCTGAAGCGCTCCATGTACAGGTAAATGACGGGCGTGGTGTACAGCGTCACCAGCTGCGACAACAGCAGGCCGCCCACGATGGCCACGCCCAGCGGACGCCGCAGCTCCGCGCCAATGCCGTTGCCGAGGGCCAATGGAAGCGCACCGAACAGCGCCGCGAAGGTGGTCATCATGATCGGGCGGAAACGCAGCAGGCAGGCACGCCGGATCGCGTCGTGCGGGCTCATGCCGCGCCGCTGCGCGGTGATCGCGAAGTCGATCATCATGATCGCGTTTTTCTTGACGATGCCGATCAGCAGCACGATGCCGACGATGCCATCCACCGACAGCGGCATGTCGAACAGCATCAGCGCCAGCAGTGCGCCGACGCCCGCCGGCGGCAGCGTCGAGAGGATCGTCAACGGGTGGATGTAGCTTTCATACAGCACGCCCAGCACGATGTAGATCACGATGATCGCGGCCAGCAGCAGCAGCGCTTCGTTGCCCAGCGACGAGGAGAATTCGGCCGCGGTGCCGATGAAGCCGGCGCGTACCTGCGGCGGCAGCTTCAGCGAGGCCTCGGTGCGGTTGATCGCGTCCACCGCCTGCGACAGCGAATAGCCCGGCGCCACGTTGAACGAGATGATCACCGCCGGCAACTGGTTCTGGTGTGCCACCACCAGCGGCGCCTCGGTGACGGTCGCGGTCGCCAGCGTGGACAACGGCACCGTATTGCCGCCGCCCAGCTGGATGCCGATGTTGGATTGCCCGATGCCGGTGGCCGTGGACGAATTGGAAGACGTCAGCTGGCCGAGGTTGGTGGCGTTGCTGCCGGTCAGCGCGCCGCTGGCGCCGTTGGAGCGCACCCGCAGCACGTTCATGAGGTCGGCGCGATTGCGGAATTGCGGCTGCACCTCCAGGATCACGCGGTACTGGTTCTGCTGCGTGAAGATCGTGGAGATCTGCCGCTGGCCGTAGGCGTCGTACAGGGTGTCGTCGATGGTTTGCACCGGTACGCCCAGGCGGCTGGCGGCGGTGCGGTCGATGTCCAGGTGCAGGGCGCGCCCGTTGCTGGCGAGGTTGCTGGAAACGTCCGCCAGCTCCGGCAATTGCTTGACCGCCTGCACCATCCGCTGCGCGTATTGCGCAAGGTCGCTGGAGCTGACCTCGGACAGCGCGTACTGGTATTGCGTCGGCGCCACCGTGGTGTCCAGCGTGATGTCCTGCACGGGCTTCAGGAACAGCTGCACGCCGGGGATGTCGGCAACGTCCCGCTGCAGGCTGGCCACGACCTGGTCCAGGCCGCCGCGTTGTCCGCGCGGTTTCAGCACGATGCTGACCTGGCCCTGGTTCAAGGTCGGGTTGATGGTGCCCGCGCCAATGAACGAGGCCACGCCTTCGACCGCGGGGTCGCGCCGCAGGGCGGCGGTAACGGCCTGGATGCTGTTGGACATCGCCGGAAACGCGATGTCGCTGTCGGCCTGCACCACGCCGGTTACCAGGCCGGTGTCCTGCTCGGGCAGCAGATCCTTCGGGATCACCACGTACAGCAGCACCGTCACCGCGATCGACGCCGTCGCCACCACCATCGTGGTGCGCCGGTGCTCGAGCACCCAGTCCAGGCTCGTTTCGTACCAACCCAGCATCTTCGCGTAGAAACCTTTGTGCTTTTCCAGCGCCGCCTCGTCGCCGGTCGGCAACTCGCCCGGTTTCAAAAGGTAGGCGCACATCATCGGTGTCAGGGTCAGGGACACCACCATCGAAATCGCGACCGCGATGGTCAGTACCCACGCGAACTCGTGGAACAGGCGCCCGGTAACGCCCGGCATCAGCAGCAGCGGCAGGAACACGGCAATCAGGGACACGGTCAGCGACAGCACCGTGAAGCCGATTTCGCGCGACCCCGTCTCGGCGGCGTCGCGCCCGCTCTCGCCTGCCTCGAGGTAGCGCACGATGTTCTCGATCATCACGATCGCGTCGTCGACCACGAAACCGGTGGCGACGGTCAGCGCCATCAGCGACAGGTTGTCCAGCGAGAACCCGGCGAAGGCCATGATCGCGAAGGTGCCCATCAGCGACAGCGGCACCGCGACGGCGGGAATGATCGTGGCCCACAGCCGGCGCAGGAACACGAAGATCACCGCCACCACCAGCCCCACCGAGATCAGCAGCGTCATCTCGACGTCGTGCACCGAGGCGCGGATGGTCACCGTGCGATCGGAGAACACCGACAGGTGGATGTCGGCCGGCAGCACCGCGCGCAGGCTGGGCAGGGTTTGCTCGATCTGGTCGACCGTGTTGATGATGTTGGCGCCCGGCTGGCGACGGATGTCCAGCAGCACCGCCGGCTTGCCGTTGGCCCACGCGGCCAGCTGGTCGTTCTCGACACCCTCGACCACGTCGGCGACGTCGGACAGCTTCACCGGCGCGCCATTTTTGTAGGCGATGATGGTGCTGGCGTAGTCCTGCGCGCTCTGCAGCTGGTCATTGGTGCCGATCTCGTAGGTCTGCACCGCGCCGTTCAGCGAACCCTTGGCGGCGTTGACGTTGGCCTGCGTCAGCGCCGAACGCACGTCTTCCATGGTCAGGCCAAGGTTGGCCAGCTTGCCTGGGTCCACCTGCACGCGCACCGCCGGCCGCACGTTGCCCGCGATCGAAACCAGGCCCACGCCCGGCACCTGCGCCAGGCGTTGCGACAGGATGGAATCGGCGTAGTTGTTGACGTCGCGCAACGGCACGCTGTCGGACGTCAGCGCCAGCGTCAGGATCGGCGCGTCCGCAGGATTGACGCGCTTGTACACCGGCGGGTAGGGCAGGCTGCCCGGCAATCGCGCCGTGCGCAGCGCCGACTGCACATCCTGCGAGGCGACGTCCAGATTGGTGTCCATCGCGAATTGCAGCGTGATGGTCGAAAGCCCCGCGGCGCTATTGGAGCTCATCATCGTCAGGCCGGAAATCTGGCCGAGCTGCTGCTCCAGCGGCGTGGTCACCAGGGTGGCGATGGTGGTGGCGCTGGCGCCCGGGTACTGCGTCGAGACGACCAGGCTGGGTGCCTCGATCTCGGGCAGGGCCGAAACCGGCAGCACCTTGTAGCCGAGGATGCCGAGCAGCAGCACCGCCGCCATCAGCAGCGAGGTGGCGATCGGCCGGCGAATGAAAATCGAGGAGAAACCCATGGGATCAGGCGTCACGTTTCAATGGTGGTCGCGCGCGGGGTACGTCTCCCCGCGCTGCGCGTGCCTCCCTCCGTACCGAAGGGGGGTGGTTGTCGCCTCCGCTTTCGTGTGCGCAGGGGCGTGAGGAGGATGGTTTTTCGTTGCGCGCGGCCACTGCAGCCCTTGATGCGCTTGGCCTCGTCGGGCGCATCGGTCCCCTTCCCTTGGAAGGGGGTGTCATCAACGCCTCCGCCCGCGCCCGCTGTCCTGGGCCGCGGCCTTGATTTGCGCGGTGGTCGGGGGCGCCGGAACCTCGCCCGGTTTCATCGGGTTGACCTTGCTGCCTTCCTTCAGCCGGAACTGGCCGGCGGTGACCACCTGGTCACCGGCCTTCAGGCCCTTGGTGACGATCAGGCCATTGTCGCCGGCTTCGCCGCCGGTCGTGACCGGCTGCATGGTGACGTATTTGGCCGGCTTGTTGTCGGCGGCGTGCTTGTCGGCGGGCACGCTGCCGCGGCGGCTTTTGCCCTTGCCCGCGGGCGCGGCGCTGCTGTCGGCCGGGTGCGGCGGCTTGTCGGTGACCAGCCAGACGTAATCGCCGTTGGGCCCGCGCTGCACCGCCGCGGTCGGCACCACCAGCGCGTCGGCAGCCACGCTGACTTCCAGCCGGGTATTGGCGTACTGGCCCGGAAACAGCTGGTTGTTGGCGTTCGGGAACTCGGCTTTCAGTTGGAACGAGCCGGTGCTCGGATCGATCTGGTTGCCGATCACCAGCAGCTTGCCGTCGCCTTCCACCACGTTGTTGCTGGCGTCCAGCGTCGCCACCGTCAATGGCGCCTTGGCCTGCGCCGCGCGCACTTCGTCCAGGTACTTGCCGGCCAGCGTGAAGATCACGTAGATCGGGTGGGTCTGGGTCACCGTGACGATGGTGGTGGAGGTGGTGATGACGTTGCCGGGGTCGACCTGGCGGATGCCGGCCAGACCGTCAATGGGCGAGGTGATTTTGGTGAAGCCCAGCTGCACCTTGGTGTCCTGGATGCTGGCGTTGTCGGCCGCCACGGCAGCCTGGTACTGCGCAACCGTGTTCTTCTGGGTGATGCGGTCGATCTGCGCCACATAAGGCGCGTACTTGGGGTTTTCCGAGCGTTCCAGGTTGGCCTTGGCGGTTTCCAGTTGCGCGACGTCCTGCGCGCGCTTGCTGGTGGCCTGGTCCAGCTGAGCCTGCAGCGTGCGCGGGTCGATCTGGGCCAGCACCTGGCCCTGTTTCACCGGGCCGCCTTCGGTGAAGTCCAGCTGCATCAGCTGGCCGCCGACCTGCGGCTGCACGTTGACCGTGTTGAGGGCTTGTACCGTGCCCTGGCTGGTCAGGTAGATCGGCACGTTCTGGGGCGAGGCGGGCACTACCGTGACCGGGACCGGTGTATCCATGCCGGCATCGGCGCCGCTGGGTTTGCCGGTTCCGGAAACGATGCGCCACAGGATGAAGGCCACGACGATGACGCCGACCAGCGTCAGGATCCATTTGGTGCGTGACATTCGATTGCTGTCCAGGTTGCGGATGCGGGTATTCGACCGTGCGTGCCGCAAGGGGTTCGCCGCGCCGGCCCGCGCGATGGCATTAAATTAGCCGATCACGGCGCCGGGCGCCCCTGCCTTAAGGCACGGGCGCCACCCCAGGTCTTCCGGCACGGGTCAGCGTTCGGAGCCCGCGGTCGGCACGCCCTTGGCGGCGTCGGGCACGTTGGCGTAGCCCGCGTAGGTGGCGTGGGCCTTGTCCAGCCGGCGGATCAGTGGCAGCACCGCCAACGCGACCACGGTACAGGCAATACCCGCCACGCCCAACCAGTTGTAGAGCCGCGTATAGATCGGCATCATCTGGACCGGGTCGGTAATGGTGTCGGGGATGCTGGCAAACGAGGCCACGATCCCGCCGAGGTATTGCGCCACGCCGGAAGCCACGAAGTAGGCGCCCATCATGAAGCCGCCCATCCGCGCCGGCACGTAGCGCGCGATGAAGGCGAGGCCGAGGCCGCTGGTCAAAAGCTCGCCCAGCGAACCGAACCCGTAGCCGCCCACCATCACCCACTGGCTGGTTTTGCCCGGCGCGGTCGTGAAGTGCCCGGCGGCGCCGTAGATGAAGAACCCGATGCCGACGGCGAAGAACCCCAGCGCGAACTTGGCCGCGATGGACAGGTCCTTGCCGCGCGAGGCGAAATGCGTGTACGTCAGCGCCAGGATCGGGCTCAGTACGAAGATCCACAACGGGTTCAGCGCCTGGAACTGGGCCGGGATCCAGTTGAACAGGTGGACCCCGAAAATCCGGAACGCCGGATCCACGTCGCGCAACGCAAACAGGTTCAGCGAGGTGGACATCTGCTGGTAGAAGATGAAGAAGAACACCGTCTCGATCACCAGGATCAGGGCAATCACGAGGCCCGGTTTTTCGTGGCGGTCGCACTTCGCGATCAGGTAGCCGAAGATCACCAGCACCGCGGCGCCCGCGGTGTACACGAACACCTTGGCGACCGCGCCATAGCGCAGGATGATCGTGGACAGCACCACCACCACCACGCCGCCCGCCAGCACCGCCAGCAGCTTCCAGAGCTTGAACGGCTGGTGGTCGGGTTCCGAACCGATGTGGTTCAGCGTCTGCCGCATCACCAGGTAATTGCCCAGGCCCACCAGCAGCCCGACGCAGCACACCGCAAACGCGATGTGCCAACCCAGGCCGTCGCCGAACAGGTTCTGCGCACCCGGCAGCCACGCCATCTGGCCGGCGTAGGGGGCGTTGAAGTAATCCTTGATCCAGGGGGTCAGCAGCATCGAGAAGGTCGAGCCGATGTTGACCGCCATGTAGTACATCGTGAAGGCGCTGTCGATCTTCGAGTTGTCGCCCTCGTAGATCTTGCGCACCAGGTTGCCGGCGTTGGCCTTGAACAGGCCGTTGCCCACCACGATCACGCCCAGCGCCACGAACAGGAAGTCCGCGCTGCTGGCCGGCACCACCATCAACGCGTAGCCGATCGCCAGCACGAACGCGCCCAGCAGCATGGTGTGGCGCGAACCAAAGAACTTGTCGCCCACCCAGCCGCCGATCGCGGGTGAAACGTAGATCAGCGCCGCCGCCGCGCTCCAGGTCAGGTTGGCGGGCGTGTCCTGGAAACCCAGCCGCTGGACCATGTAGTAGATGATCAGCGCCTGCATGCCGTAGTAGCCGAAGCGCTCCCACATCTCGATCAGGAATACGGTCGAGAACGAACGGGTCTTGGAAACGGTGGGCATGGCGGAATTCATGTTCGGGCGGCACCCCTGGTTGGAAACGATCGGCCAAGCCTAACCGAACCTTGGCTGAATGTGACGAGGGGCGGGGGAAGTGGGGTAGGGGTGGTGGTGGGGAAAGCCGGGGATCGAAACCCGTGCGTCGGGGGGCCTCTCCCGCTCCCCAAACAGCTTCATCGGTTGGGGGAGAGGGTTGGGGTGAGGGGGCAGACGTCCCGATGACGGAGCGGTTTGATCGTGCAGGATGCCTCAAGAGTGCCTGCTATGCTTCCACGGTTTTCGGACGCGATGCCATCCATGCAGCTCTATCTCGACCTCCTTCGCGACGTGCTGGAACACGGCGCCGTCAAGGGCGACCGCACCGGTACCGGTACGCGCTCGGTGTTCGGCCGCCAGATTCGCATGGACCTGGCCCAGGGGTTTCCGCTGCTGACCACCAAGAAGCTGCACGTCAAGTCCATCGTGCACGAGCTGCTGTGGTTCCTGCGTGGTGACACCAACGTTGCCTACCTGCACGAACACGGCGTCAGCATCTGGGACGAATGGGCCGACGCCAATGGCGATCTCGGGCCGATCTACGGCAAGCAGTGGCGTGCGTGGCCAACCCCGGATGGGCGCACGATCGACCAGATTGCCCAGGTGATCGAGCAGATCAAGCACAACCCCGATTCGCGCCGCATGCTGGTGTCGGCATGGAATGTCGGCCAGCTTGAGCAGATGGCGCTTTCGCCTTGCCACGCGTTGTTCCAGTTCTACGTGGCGAACGGCAAGTTGTCGTGCCAGCTCTACCAGCGCTCGGCCGACATTTTCCTCGGCGTGCCCTTCAACCTCGCCAGCTACGCGCTCCTGACCTGCATGGTCGCGCAGGTCTGCGGGCTCGAACGTGGCGACTTCGTGCACACTTTCGGCGACCTGCACCTGTATGCCAACCACCTCGAACAGGCGCGAGCACAACTGGCCCGTACGCCGCGGCCGTTGCCGCAACTCGTGTTGAATCCCGACGTGCGCTCGCTGTTCGACTTCCGCTTCGAGGACGTCCACATCGTCGATTACCACCCGTGGCCAGCCATCAAGGCGCCGGTGGCGGTATGAGCCTCCGAACCGGGGTCACAGTCGACTTTCTCGCCGCCCCTGCCGTGTCGGCAGACAAGCCGGTCCGCATGTGCGAGGGCGCGTACATATCTGCGGAAAGTCGACTCTGACCCCGGTTTTCGCATGTCGGACGATACCGAAATTTCGCTGATCGCCGCCCTCGACCGCAAGCGCGCCATCGGCCGCACCGGCGCGATGCCGTGGCATCTGTCCGATGACCTGAAGCGCTTCAAGGCGCTCACGCTGGGCAAGCCGGTGCTGATGGGACGCAAGACCGCATGGGCGATTGGGCGTCCGTTGCCGGGGCGCATCAACCTGGTGCTGACGCGCGGCGAGGTGGCGCCGTTCGATGGACAGCGCGTGGTGCATTCGCTGGATGCCGCGCTCGCGGGCGCCGAAGGCGCGGAGCTGTGCGTGATTGGTGGCGGCGAGGTGTATGCGCTGGCCTTGCCGCACGCCACGCACCTGCGGCTGACCGAAATCGACACGGTGACGCCCGATGCCGATACGTTCTTCCCGGCGTTCGGCCCCGCTGACTGGCGGGAAGTCGCTCGGGTGCACCATCCGGTCGACGCGAAACACCCGCTCGCGTTCGACTTTGTCGATTACGAACGCAACATGTGATTTTCCTTGCCCCGTTTGCGGGGGAAGGTGCCCGCAGGGCGGATGGGGGAAATGGTGCTGGAATCCTTCTCGCACAAACTGATCGAAGTCGCCGCCGGCATTCTGGCCGACCCGCACGGTCGCGTGCTGCTGATGCAGCGCCTGCCCGGCAAGCATCTGGCCGGCTTGTGGGAGTTTCCGGGCGGGAAGCTCGAGGCGGGTGAAAGCGTCCGGCAGGCGCTGGCGCGCGAGCTCGCCGAGGAACTGGGCATCGAGGTGTTGTCGGCCGAACCGCTGATCGCACTACCGTGGCACTACCCCGAAAAGTCCGTGCACCTGCACGCGCTGCGCGTCACCGCGTGGCGCGGCACGCCCGTGCCGCGCGAAGGCAATCCGCTGCGCTGGGTGGCGGTGCGCGACATGGATCCCGCCAGCATGCCGCCCGCCGATGTGCCCATGTTGGCGGCCTTGCGCCTGCCGCCGTATTACGCCATTTCTGGAAAGGGGTCAGCGTCATTTTTTGGTCGTTGCTCTGATTTCGAATCCGCAAGTTCAAAAAATGACGCTGACCCCTTTCCAAGGCTTGGGGAAGAGGGTCGGGGTGAGGGGGTGGAGCCTGCGCGCGTTCTGCGGCAACTGCGAATGCCCCAGGCGAGCCGTGACGAAATCAAGCGCGTTGTGCAAGACGCGCTGCTGGCCAGCCCGGCGCTGCGCGATTCGCTGGTGCTCAATCACGACATCCAACTGGCCCGGGAACTCGGCGTGGGCGTGCACCTCAAAGCTGCGCAATTGCGCGAACTGGAGGCACGGCCGCTGCCACGTGGCGCGTGGGTGGGGGCGTCTTGCCACGATGCAGAAGAGCTGGAGCTTGCGGCACGACTCGGCGCGGATTTTGCGACGCTGTCGCCGGTGCAGGCCACCGCGTCACATCCCGGCGCGGCGGCATTGGGCTGGGACCGTTTCGCACAACGGGTCGCCGCTGCGCGCCTGCCGGTGTACGCGCTGGGGGGCGTCGGTCCGGACGACCTGCCACGCGCGCGCGCCGCGGGTGCGCAAGGCGTCGCGGGCATTCGCGCATTCCTCGCATGATCGTCATTCCGGACGCGCGCAGCGCGATCCGGAATCGGTTTGGAAAGTTCGCCATGATGAGCCGCCTCGGCCATCCCGCTACCTCCATGCTTGCACCGATTCCGGGTTCTGCCCGCACAAGTCGCGGGCAGCCCCGGAATGACGAATCATGGTGATCCGGTAAGCACATCCGGGTTTGCAGCCACGTAGCCCGGATGGAGGCGCGTAGCGCCGCGATCCGTGAAGGCCCCGGGTTGCGCTTCGCTGCATCCGGGCTACATGGCGGCAAGCTCAATGTAACGCCTATGCAATGCCGCCACCCGTGCATCCAGATCGGCTTCGTCGCCGTCGTTCACGATGACGTCATCCGCAATCGCCAGGCGCTGTGCGCGCGAGGATTGCGCGTCCAGCATCCGCTGTGCGGTTTCCCGCGTGCCGCCGTCGCGCTGCATCAGGCGTTCGATCTGCAGCGCTTCGGGTGCGTCCACCAGCAGCACGCGGTCCACCCAGTCGTACTGGCTGCGGGTTTCCACCAGCAGCGGAATCGCGAGGATGCAATACGGCCCGCGGTCCATCCCGACGCGGCGCCGCAGCCATGCACGCACGCGCGGGTGGACGATGCGTTCCAGCGCCCGGCGCGCCTCCGGATCGGCAAACACGCGCGCGCGCATCGCGCGACGATCCAGGCCGCCGTCGGCGTTCAACGCGGCGGCGCCGAACACGAATTCGATTTCGGCCAGCGCGGCCTCGCCGGGCGCCACCACCGCGCGCGCGGCGATGTCCGCGTCGTACACGCCAATGCCCAGTGCCTCGAAGCGCTTGGCCACCGCGCTTTTGCCAGCCGCCACGCCACCGGTCAGGGCAACAACGAAGTGGCGCAGACCGCGCAAACCGGGGTCAGAGTCACTTTTCATTTCGGTCGGCCGTGTCACGCACGTCACGCAAAAAGTGGCTCTGACCCCCATTCAGGCCAGGCAACACGCGCTCGCAATCCTTGCTGGAATGCGCGGTGTCGAAATCGATGTGGCGCGTCTGGGCCACCCAACGCGTGTGGTAGCGCCACCTCGGGCTGAACAGGCTCCAGGATTCGTCGTGTCCCGGAAACGTCACGCCGGCCATGTCGATCAACGATTCAAACGTGTCGGCGGAAAGCG
>JAICHS010000037.1 GCA_025924775.1 Rhodanobacteraceae bacterium | reverse complement strand
GACGCCTACGTCGAAAAGCTCAACGAATTCGTGTTCCGCACCGGCCTCACCATGAAGCCGGTGTTCGATCGCGCGCGCAGCGACCCCAAGCGCATCGCCTACGCCGAGGGCGAAGAGGAGATCGTGCTGCGCGCGGCGCAGGCGGTGATCGACCAGAAGCTGGCGTGGCCCATCCTGATCGGGCGCCCCGAGGTGATCCAGCACCGCATCGAGCGCATCGGCCTGCGCATGCAGGCGGGCCGCGACTTCGAACTGTGCAGCATCCACTCCGACCCGCGCTTCGATGCCTACTGGCAGTACTACTACAACTTGATGCAGCGGCGCGGCGTGACGCCGGCCTCGGCCAAGGCGGTGGTGCGTTCACGCACCACCGCGATCGCGGCGCTGATGGTGGCGCGTGGCGACGCCGACGCGCTGATCTGCGGCGTGGTGGGCCGCCACCAGCGCAAGACCGCCTACATCCTCGACATCATCGGGCTGGACCGCGGCGTGAACTCGCTGGCGTCGATGGCGGGCGTGGTCAACGACAAGGGCGTCACCTTCTTCCTCGATACCCACACCCAGTACGACCCCACCGCCGAGCAGATCGCGGAAGCCACGGTACAGGCCACCACCCGCCTGAAGATGCTCGGCATCGTGCCGCACGTCGCGTTGATCGCCGGTTCCAATTTCGGCAGCCGCATCACGCCGACCACGCGCAAGATGCAGGCGGTGCTGGGACTGCTGCGTGAACGCGTGCCCGATCTCGAGGTCGAAGGTGAGATGCAGCCCGACGTCGCGCTCAACCCCGACCTGCGCGAGCGGCTGTTCCCGAACTCGCGCCTGACCGGACGCGCCAACGTGCTCGTGTTCCCCAACCTCGCCGCCGCCAACGCCGCCTTCAACATCACCCGCTGCATGTCCGACGGCGTGGTACTGGGCCCGATCCTGATGGGCGTGGCCAAGCCCGCGCACGTGCTGACCCCGCAGGCCACCGTGCGCCGCGTCGTCAACATGAGCGCGATCGCCTGCGTCGAGGCACAGCTGCGCACGCCGCGCGAATTCGCCAAGCGCAAGGCGCGGGCGCGGGCCCAGCGCGGCAGCACCGGAAAACCTTCCACCAAGACCGTCAAGCACAGCGCGCGGGCGCCCGCGCACAGGAGCAAGCGATGAACGCACTGGCACACGACTTCCCCTACCTCGACCAGGACCCCGACCCGCGCGAAACCCGCGAGTGGGTGGAGTCGATCGAAGCGGTCATCGGCGCCGAAGGCACCGAGCGTGCGCACCAGATCCTGGAAAAGCTGGTGGACGAAACCCGCCGCGCGGGCGGCCACCTGCCATTCGCACCGACCACCGAATACATCAACACCATCCCGCCGCAGATGGAGGCCAAGTCGCCCGGCGACGCCGCGATGGAATGGCGCATCCGCAGCATCATCCGCTGGAACGCGATGGCGATGGTGGTGCGCTGCAACCGCAAGCCGGGCAAGCTGGGCGGCCACATCGCCAGCTTCGGCTCGTCGGCGACGCTGTACGACGTCGGCTTTAACCACTTCTGGCGTGCGCCGTCCAAGGACCACCCCGGCGACCTGATCGGCTACCAGGGCCATTCCAGCCCCGGCCTGTACGCGCGCTCATTCCTCGAAGGCCGGCTGTCGGCCGCGCAACTCGACAGCCTGCGCCTGGAAACCACCACCGGCGACTTGGGCCTGCCCTCGTACCCGCACCCATGGCTGATGCCCGACTACTGGCAGGTGCCGACGGTGTCGATGGGCCTCGGGCCCATCCAGGCGATCTACCAGGCGCAGTTCATGAAGTACCTGGAAGCACGCAAGCTGATGCCGGTCAGCGACCGCAAGGTATGGGCCTTCCTGGGCGACGGCGAGGTGGACGAACCCGAATCGCTGGGCGCCATTTCGGTGGCCGGCCGCGAGCGCCTCGACAACCTCATCTTCGTGGTCAACTGCAACCTGCAGCGCCTCGACGGCCCGGTACGCGGCAACGGCAAGATCATCCAGGAACTCGAGGGCGTGTTCCGCGGCGCCGGCTGGAACGTGATCAAGCTGATCTGGGGCAGCTACTGGGATCCGCTCCTGGCACGCGACAGGGACGGCATCCTGCGCAAGCTGATGATGGAAACCGTGGACGGCGAATACCAGGCCTGCAAAGCGCTGGGCGGCGCGTACACGCGCGAACATTTCTTCGGCAAATACCCCGAAACCGCGGCGATGGTGGCCAACCTGTCCGACGACGACATCTGGCGCCTGAACCGCGGCGGCCACGATCCGCACAAGGTGTATGCGGCCTACCACGCGGCGGTCAACACCCAGGGCATGCCCACGGTGATCCTGGCCAAGACGGTCAAGGGCTACGGCA
This sequence comes from Rhodanobacteraceae bacterium, assembly GCA_025924775.1. Lineage (GTDB taxonomy): Bacteria > Pseudomonadota > Gammaproteobacteria > Xanthomonadales > Rhodanobacteraceae > 66-474. The sequence goes on along the minus strand of JAICHS010000037.1, from coordinate 11,523 downwards.
TGGGTCCGGCGGGCGAGTCGATGAACATCGCGCACCAGGCCAAGAAGATGCACCACGACGCCATCCTGATGTTCCGCGACCGCTTCCAGATTCCGCTGACCGACAAGCAGCTGGAAGGCGAGGACGAGGCCTCGGTGCCGTACTACAGCCCCGGCAAGGACTCGCCCGAAGTTCAGTACATGCTGGAACGCCGCAAGGAACTCCGGGGTTTCCTGCCCTCCCGCCGGCGGAAATCCACCCACACCCTCAAGGTGCCCGAGCTCAAGGAATTGTCCGCCATCACCGAGGGCACCGGCGAGCGCGAAATCTCCAACACCATGGCACTGGTGCGCGGCATGAACCTGCTGCTGCGCGACAAGGAAATCGCGCCGTACGTCGTGCCGATCGTGGTGGACGAGGCCCGCACCTTCGGCATGGAAGGCATGTTCCGCCAGATCGCGATCTACGCGCCCGGCGGCCAGAAGTACAAGCCGCAGGATTCCAACCAGCTCACCTACTACCACGAAGCGGCCGACGGCCAGATCCTGCAGGAAGGCATCAGCGAGGCCGGCGGCGTGTCGGCGTGGATCGCCGCGGCCACCAGCTATTCGGTGTCCGACCGGCCGATGCTGCCGTTCTACATCTTCTATTCGTTCTTCGGCTTCCGCCGGATCGGCGACCTGATCCTGGCCGCGGGCGACCAGCGCGCGCGCGGCTTCCTGGTGGGCGCAACCGCCGGCCGCGCCTTTGCCGGCGAGGGCCTGCAGCACTCGGACGGCGCCTCGCACCTCGCGGCCAGCGTGATCCCCAACTGCAAGGCCTACGACCCCGCGTATTCGTACGAAGTGGCCGTGATCATGCGCGAGGGCATCCGCGAGATGTACCACGAGCAGAAGGACGTCTTCTATTACATCACCGTCACCAACCACAACTACAGCCATCCCGACATGCCTAAAGGCTGCGAGGAAGGCATCATCCGCGGGATGTACCTGTTCCGTGATGCGGGCAAGGCCAAGAAAGGCGAGCACCGGGTGCAGCTGTTCGGCTCCGGCGCGCTGCTGCCGGACGTGGTCAAGGCCGCCGAAATGCTGGACAAGGAATTCGGCGTCAAGGCCGACGTGTGGTCGTGCACCAGCTTCAACGAATTGACGCGCGACGGCGTCGACTGCGAGCGCTGGAACCGCCTGCACCCGAGCCCGAAGGACCAGCGCAAGTCCTACGTCGCGCAGTGCCTGGAAAAACACGCGGGCCCCGTGGTCGCCGCGTCCGAATACGTGCGGGCGGTGGTCGACACCCTGCGCAGCGCGATTCCGGAAGACCGCCGGTTCATCCCGCTCGGCGCCGACGGCTTCGGCCGCAGCGATACCGCCGAGGCGCTGCGCACGTTCTTCGAAGTGGACGCCCACTGGATCGCGCAGGCCGCGATCACCGCACTGGCGCGCGACGGCGTGCTGGCCGCGAAGGACGTCGAGCGCGCCAACAAGCTTTGGGGCATCGACCCCGACAAGCCGAACCCGGTCACGGTCTGACGTTTCCGGCCACGGCCACCCCGCGCGGGTGGCCGTGCCGATCGGCACCTGTTGCGACACCACACGCGGCGTACACTCGTGGACTGCCTGTACTGAAGAGGGGTCCGCCATGCATCGCCGCATCCTCGTCGCCATCATCGCCGGCCTTGGCGTCGCCGCCGCGGCGCAGGCCGCGCCACCGGCCGGTCCGGCGCCCACCGCGCAGCCGTTCTCGAGCGCGATCACCGCGCAGGGTTTCCGCGCGTACGACAAAGCCATCTCGTCCGACTACATGGACGGACGCAAGCCCGGCACCGTGGGCGAGCAGCGCGCAACGGCGTGGATCGTCGACCAGATGAAAAAGATCGGCCTGGAACCCGGCAACCACGGCTCGTGGTTCCAGGCAGTGCCGACGGTTTCCACCACGCTGGAAAACCCGGGCGCCATCAAGCTCAACGTCAGCGAAGGCGGTGGCACGCAAAGTTTCGACTACGGCGACCAACTGGTCGCGATGACCCGGCAGGCCAAGCCCAAGGTCGCGATCAAGCACTCCGACATCGTGTTCGTCGGCTACGGCGTGGACGCGCCCGCCTGGCAATGGAACGACTACAAGGGCCTCGACGTCAAGGGCAAGACCGTGGTGGTGCTGGTCAACGACCCCGGCTACGCCTCGGGCGACCCCAAGCTGTTTCGTGGCAAGACCATGACCTACTACGGCCGCTGGACCTACAAGTACGAGGAAGCCGCGCGCCAGGGCGCCGCGATGTGCCTGATCGTGCACACCTCCGACGGCGCTGCGGGCTATCCGTGGACGGTGGTGAAAAACAGCTGGACCGGCCCGCAGCTCAGCCTGCCCGCGTCCGAGGATTCAGCACCACGGCTGCCGGTGGCGGGCTGGCTGACGCGTGCCGCCGCGCAACGCCTGTTCGCCAAGGCCGGGCTCGATTTCGACAAGCTCGCGGCCGCGGCCGACCAGCGCGGCTTCAAGCCGGTACCGCTCAAGGTCACGGCGTCCATCACGCTGGACAGCACCATCGCCCATGGCGAGACCCACAACGTACTCGGGATGATCAAAGGCAGCGAGCACCCCGACCAGGTGGTGGTGTATTCCGCGCACTGGGACCACTTCGGCGAGAACGACAAGCTGAAAGGCGACAAGATCTTCAACGGCGCGATCGACAACGGCACGGGCATTTCGACCTTGCTTGAAATCGCCAAGGCCTTCAAGGCCCAGCAACCTGCGCCCAAGCGCAGCGTGCTGTTTCTCGCCGATACGCTGGAGGAATCCGGCCTGCTTGGCTCGCTCTACTACACCAAGCACCCGGTGTTCCCGATGGACAAGACCGTGGCCGACATCAACATGGACATGATGATCGTGATCGGCCGCACCAAGAACCTGCAGATCGTCGGCAGCGGCGAATCGCAGCTGGAGGACATGCTGAAGGCCGCGCTGAAGCGGCAGGGCCGCTACGCGATTCCCGACCAGACGCCCGCCGACGGCTTCTACTTCCGCTCCGACCACTTCAGCTTCGCCAGGGCCGGCGTGCCGGCACTGATGACCCAGACCGGCAACGACAAGGTCAACGGTGGCACCGCAGTGGGCACCAAGGAACTGGCCGACTTCGTCGCGCACCGCTACCACACGCCGCTCGACAACTTCGATCCGAAATGGAATTTCGCGGGCGTCGCCGACGACGCGCAGGCGCTCTACGAAGTGGGCCACGAACTCGCGGGCAGCAACCAGTGGCCCGAGTGGTATCAGGACAGCGAGTTCCGTGCGCGGCGCGAGAAGATGATGTCGAAGATGTAGGAACGAGCCTGCTCGCGACCGCTCTTGGTTAGCCATTCCGGACGCCGTCCCCTGACCAAGCACTTCCGGGGGAGACTGCGCAGCGATCCGGGATCGGCTTTTGCCCTCGATGGAACCCGGACCATGCACCACTCGCGCCTGTGCTCGTTGCAGATCGACTGCAACGTCCCCGACATTGATGCGGCGGCCCGCTTCTGGGCCGCGGCGCTCGGCTGTCCGATAGACATGCAGCACCCGGGCAGCCGCAAGCGTTACCGGCAGCTTGCGACACCACCCGACCAGCCGATGATCCAGTTGCAACGCGTGGACCACCCAAGCCGCGTGCATCTGGACATCGAAACCGACGACATCGAAGCCGAAGTCGCACGCCTGGAAAAACTCGGCGCGACGCTGTTCAAGCGGCTCGAACGCTGGGTGGTGATGCAGGCGCCCAGCGGCCAGCGCTTCTGCGTGGTGCGCGTGCAGCGGCCAGATTTCGCCGCCAACGCCAATCGCTGGGATTGATGCATCGGACCGCAACGGCTCGGCCCCATCCGCAGCCTGGCCGATCAGGGTATCTGGAACCCCTGGGACGCACCGGCCGACGTGGATGGCGGCGCGGGGGGGCTCGAAATCTTGTCGGGCGCCACCGGCGATTTGACCCGCTGCAACGGCTCGACCGTGACCGTGCCCGAGGGATTGCGGATGAAGGCCGGGTCATACGGGTTGTTGCTTTGGTCAAACTGCCGGTACGCCACCGAACCATCCACGGAGCCACCGGGCAGGTAGCCAAAACCCGCGCGCAGCATGGACGCATTGCCCAAGTAGCCGTTCGGCTGGCCGTGGCTGGAGGCATTGGGGGCACCCACAAGCAGTGGCCCCACGGCGCCTCCCACGTGCGTCCCGGTGCGCTGGCTGCGCGCCCACGCCCATTGCGCCTTGGCGCGGCGCAGAGCCACGTGGTCACCGTAGGTTTGCCGCAATTGCCCCCACAGCGCATCGGTCCGGGCAAACTGCGCATCGCTCAACAAGGTGACCATCTGGTCACGCGCCTTCACGTAAGCGAGGGTGCCGCGCTCGGCCGCCAGGATCATCCATGCTGCACCGCGGGGACGGTCGACCGGCACGCCCTGCCCCTTGAAATACATCACGCCAAGGTTGTACTCGGCGGGCTTGTAGGCCCACGATGCTGCAACCTTGTACATGTCCGCTGCGTGCGCGTAGTCGCCCTTCCTGAATGCCTGCACCCCCAGCACGAAGAACTTCACGCCAGGCCTGCCATCGGCCGCTGGCGTATTGAAGCTCGAGTCCTAAAGTCTGCGCGCCGACACGCCCGAGTCAAAATCGGGCGCCGCAAGTGTCGTGGTATCGCTGCCCGTAGCCTGTGCGCCTGCCGGCGCGGCCGTGGCCAAGAGCGCGCATCCCGCCAAAACAGCAATCGCGAATCGTGTATTCCTCGGCATGCCACGCTCCCGCAGCGGATACGCCGCCGTTGTACGCCCGGATGGCGGCGCTTGCAACCGCCGGCTGGTCCGCGCGCCTGCAACCCGCTACACTGCGCGCAGTTTGTCGCGCCGCACCCCGAACTTCCCTGGTGGATCACCGCAGCCGCGTAGCTGAAAAGCGCCGCGCACGCGGTCCCTCGCCACTCGCCCGTCGCGCCTACCCGGTTGCCGCAATCGCGGCTGCCGCACAATGTTTTGCCTACCTGCAGCGCGGTTTAGGGAACGCTCGGGATTTTTCAGGAGCTTCCCCATGACTTTCGAATCGCTCGGGCTCGCGCCCGCGCTGTTGCGCGCGCTTGCCGAACAGGGCTACGCCACCCCTACCCCGATCCAGGCTGCCGCGATCCCGCTGGTGCGGGAAGGCCACGACCTGATGGCCGGCGCCCAAACCGGCACCGGCAAGACCGCGGCGTTCGCGTTGCCGCTGCTGCAGCGGCTGGGTATCGACGAGGCCACATCCGATCGGCACGACCACCGCCCGCGCGCGCTGATCCTCACCCCCACGCGTGAACTCGCGGCCCAGATCCACGACAACCTGCGCGCGTACGGCAAGTACCTGCGCGTGCACGCCGCCGCGGTGTTCGGCGGCGTCGGCATGGGCGGCCAGGTGCAGGCGCTGCGCCGCGGCACCGACATCATCGTCGCCACGCCGGGCCGCCTGATCGACCACATGGACCGCCGCAACGTCGACCTGTCGCGCATCGACACGCTGGTGCTGGACGAGGCCGACCGCATGCTCGACATGGGCTTCGCACCGGCGCTGCGCAAGATCATGGGCGCGCTGCCACGCACGTCGCGCCAGACGCTGTTGTTCTCGGCCACCTTCGCGCCGGAAATCAAGGCACTGGCCGCGCAGTTCATGCGCGACCCGCGCGAAGTGCAGATGGCGCTGCCGAACGCGGTCGCGGTCGGCGTGCACCATCGCGTGCATCCGGTCGACGCGGACAAGAAGCGCGACCTGCTGCTGCACCTGCTGGCCGCCGACAGCCGCCGCCAGACGCTGGTGTTCGCACGCACCAAGCACGGCGCCGACAAGCTCGCCAAATACCTTGGCCTGCACGGTTTCCGCGTCGCCGCCATCCACGGCAACAAGAGCCAGAACCAGCGCACCCGCGCCCTGGCCGATTTCAAGTCGGGCAAGGTCACCGTGCTGGTGGCGACCGACATCGCGGCGCGCGGCCTCGACATCGCGCAACTGCCGGCGGTGGTGAACTACGATCTGCCGATGGTCGCGCAGGATTACGTGCACCGCATCGGCCGCACCGGCCGCGCCGGTGCCGAGGGCCTGGCGCTGTCGCTGGTCAGCCGTGAGGAAGAAGGCCTGCTGCGGGATATCCGCCGCCTGCTGAAACAGGACCTCGCGATCGAAACCATCGCAGGCTTCGAACCCGGCTGGAACCTGCAGCTGGATCGCCCGGCGGCGCCGGCGCGCAAGCCCGGCCGCAAGCACGGCAACGTCGGCCGCAACCACGCCGCCCCCGCCAAGCCCGCGCACGTGCGGCGTCCGAACGGACAACGTGGTCAGGATGAACGCGCGCCCGGCAACAAGGGCAACCATCGCTGGCGCGGCAACGCCAGGCCACACAAGGCGTAGGCTTCAGCCGGACACCCACTCGCGCGGCTTGAGGTATTCCGCAAGCCGCGCTTCGGCGCTGCCGGGTTCAGGCGCATAGCCGTACTCATAGCGCAGCCGCGGCGGCAGCGACATCAGGATGGACTCGGTGCGGCCGCCGGACTGCAGGCCGAACAGGGTGCCGCGGTCGTACACCAGGTTGAACTCCACGTAGCGCCCGCGGCGGTACAGCTGGAACTCGCGCTCGCGCTCGCCATACGGCGTGTCCTTGCGGCGCGCCACGATCGGCAGGTAGGCGTCGAGATAACCGTTGCCCACCGCCTGCAGGAACCCGAAGCACCGCTCGAAGCCCCCCGCGTTCAGGTCATCGAAGAACAGGCCGCCGATGCCGCGGTTCTCGTGACGGTGCTTCAGGTAAAAGTACTCGTCGCACCAATGCTTGTACTTCGGGTACACCTCGGTGCCGAACGGTGCGCACAGGTCGCGCGCGACCTCGTGCCAGTGCACGCAATCCTCGTCGAAGGGATAGAACGGCGTCAGGTCGAACCCGCCGCCAAACCACCACACCGGCGCCTCGCCCTCCTTGTCGGCCTCGAAGTAACGCACGTTGGCGTGCGAGGTCGGCACGTACGGGTTGCGTGGATGGATCACCAGTGACACGCCGGTCGCGGCCCACTGCCGACCCGCGAGCTGTGGGCGGTGTTGGGTGGCCGACGCCGGCAGGCTGGCGCCCGCCACGCGCGAGTAGTTGACGCCGCCCTGTTCGATGACCGCGCCATCCCTCAGTACCCGGGTGCGCCCGCCGCCCGGGGGCCAACCGACCGTCGCAGCCGGTCCGCCAGTGTCTTGCGCGGCAGCAAGCGCAGGCGCCGCGGACCGCGTCCACGCATCTTCGACGAAGCGGGCTTCGCCGTCGGCCTGTTCCAGCGCAGCGCAGATGCGATCCTGCAAGTTGCGCAGGAAGGCATCCACTCGTTCAAGGTTCGATGGCATCGACAATTCCCGGTATCGGCAGGCGCCGAAGCGCCCGCCACGCGGATACGCCCGGCCGTACGCTGCGCGCGAAGTGTAACCGCATGACCGACGCCGCAACCGCAGCAGGCGCGCCAGGATGCGCCCCTATACTGGCGTTTTTCGCCTGCAGGAAGGTACCGGGTGCCGGCACGCATCGAACCGCTCGCCATCACGGCCGCAAGCGCGACGTCCGCGCTCGGACGCGGGCTGGCGGCGCATCTGGACGCGCTGCGCAACGGCCGCAGCGGGCTTGCCCCCAACGACTTTTCCTCGGCGCCGCTGGACTGCCGGATCGGACGCGTGGCCGGCGTCGAGGACGCGCCCCTGCCCGCGCCGTTTGCGCGCTGGGAATGCCGCAACAACCGTCTCGCATGGCTCGGCCTTGAGCAGGATGGCGTGCGTGCAGCCGCCGCCCGCGCGGTCGAACGCTACGGCGCGACGCGCGTGGCCCTGGTGCTGGGCACCTCGACCGCAAGCATCGGCGCCACCGAAGCGGCCTATCGCCGGCTCGACCATGGGCATTTTCCGGATGACCTGCGCCGCCCGGAGATCCACACGCCGCACTCGCTGGTCGCATTCGTCGCCGCGGCCACCGGCATCGGTGGGCCCGCACTGACGATCTCGACCGCGTGCTCGTCATCGGCCAAGGCATTCGCATCCGCCGAGCGTCTGATCCGGCTGGGCCTGGTCGACGCCGCGCTGGTCGGCGGCGTGGACACCTTGTGCGACAGCGTGCTGTTCGGCTTCCATTCGCTGGCGCTGGTTTCGCGCACCGGCTGCCGGCCGTTCGACCTTGGGCGCGACGGGATCTCGATCGGCGAGGCGGCGGCTTTTGCGCTGCTGGAACGCGTGGACGCCGCGCCGACCGCACCGCGGCTGGCCGGCTACGGCGAATCCAGCGACGCCTGGCACATGTCCACGCCGCAACCCGACGGCCGTGGCGCGCTGGCCGCACTCGACGCCGCGCTGGCGCGCGCCGGCATCCACAGCGACGCCGTGGACTACATCAACCTGCACGGCACCGCGACGGTCAAGAACGACGAAGTGGAAGCCAAGCTGTTGCCACGCTTTCCGGCGCGCGCGCGCGCCAGCGCCACCAAGGGCTTCACCGGCCACACCCTGGGCGCCGCAGGTGCACTGGAAGCCGTGCTCGCGCTGCTGGCGATCGAGCATGGCTTCGTTCCGCCCAGCCTCGGCTGCGCACGGCCCATGCCTGAAGCTGCCGCATGGCTGGCGCTGCAACCGGAGGTGCGGCGCATCGAGGTGGCGCTCAGCAATTCGTTCGGCTTCGGGGGCAACAACACCTGCCTGGTGTTCACGCGTGGAGAACCGGCATGAACACGCTGCCCGCGCTGCGCATCGCCGGTGTCGGCGCGTGGTTGCAAGGCGCGCCCGACTGGCCGAGCCTGCGCAGCGTGCTGCTGGGCGAACGCGGCCTCGCAGACACCGCACCGGTCAAGCCGGCCGCAAACATCCTGCCCGCCGCGGAGCGTCGGCGCGCCCCCGACGGCGTGCGCCTGGCGGCCGAGGTCGCGGCGCAAGCCGTAGCGATGTCGGGGCTGGATGCGGCAACCCTGCCATGCATCTTCGCTTCGACCCACGGCGAACTTGCGATCACCGACTATGTGTGCGAGACCCTGGCGCACGCACCGCTAGAGCTGTCGCCGACCAAATTCCACAACTCGGTGCTGAACGCGCCGGCCGGCTACTGGACCATCGCGACCGGCTGCACGCGCGCCTCCAGCGCCATCACTGCCCACCACCGCAGCTTCGCCGCGGGCCTGCTGGAAGCCGCGGTGTTCGCGTGCGCAGAGGCCACGCCGGTGCTGTTGGCCTGTTGCGATGTCGCGTCCACCGGCCCGCTCGCGGAGATGACCCGCACCACGCTGGCGTTCGGCATGGCCCTCGTGCTGGCGCCCGATGCCGCCGCGGGCGCGCGCCTGACGCTGGCACTGGACGCCGCCCCGGCCGCCGCGCCCGGGCCCGCCGGGTTGGCGCTGGCGCGCGCGGCCGGCGACAATCCGGCCAACGCACAGGCGCTGCTGCTGCTTGCCGCGCTTGCGGCAACGCGATCCACCCGGCAGGCGCTGGCGCTGTCATCAGGATCGTCGCTGGAAATGGAGATCACGCCTTGAACGATGCCACCGCCCGCCCCTTCGTGGTCGTGCCCTGCCTCAACGAGGCGCGCGCGATCCGCGGTCTGCTGCTGGGCATCCTGGCGCACTGCCGCGACGTGATCGTGGTCGACGACGGCTCCAGCGACGACACCGCGGCGCTCGTCGCGCAGATGCCGGTGACCTTGATCCGCCACCCACGACGCCGCGGCAAGGGCGAGGCCCTGCGCGCGGGTTTCCACATGGCCCTGAAGCTGGGCGCAACCGGCGTGCTGACGATGGACGGCGATGGCCAGCACGACCCCGCCGACATTCCGCGCATCCTGGATGCCGCGCGCCGGTTTCCGGGTGCCTTGGTCATCGGCGCGCGCATGCTGCAACGCGAGCGCCAGCCCAGCGGCCGCCGACGCGCCAACGATTTCGCGGACTGGGGCATCAGCTGGGGCTGCGGCCGGCCGGTGGCCGACACCCAGAGCGGCCAGCGCTGGTATCCGCGCGCAGCGGTGGACTTGGTGGATCTGCCGGCGCAGGACTTCGTGTTCGAAGCCGCCATCCTGATCGCCGCCGCGCGTGACCTGGACCTGCCCATCGTGTCCATCCCCATCACCTGCCGCTACGACGACAGTGCGCGCCACAGCCACTTCCGGCCCGTGCGCGACGTCCTGCGCATCACCTGGTACACCTTCTGGCGCGTGGTGCATTACGGCCACATGGTGCGAAGCTACCGCGCTTCGCACGGCAGCCCGCCGTGCATCCACGACCCCGGGCGGCTGCTGGATGCACCGCCGCCCACGCCGCTGGCCAATGCCGGCCAGCCGCCGGGACACTAGGCACGATGCCCGACCCGCAGCCAACGGACGTGCTGATACTTGGTGGGGGACTCGCCGGGCTTTCGTTGGCATTGCAACTGCGCGCACGCTGCCCGGACCTTGCCATCCGGATCCTGGAACGCAGGCGCCATCCGGTGCCCGCCGCCGCGCACAAGGTGGGCGAATCCACGGTCGAGATCGGCGCCCACTACTTCGCCGAAACCCTGGGCCTGCGCGCGCATCTGGATGCCGCGCAGGTACGCAAGTTCGGCTTCCGGTTCTTCTTCAGCGAAGGCTGCGCCGAACTCGGCCGCGCCACCGAACTGGGCATCAGCCGCGCGTTTCCCATCCCGACCTGGCAACTCGAGCGCGGCACCTTCGAAAACTTCCTGGGCCGCGAGGCGACGTGCCGCGGCATTGAATTCGTCCAGGGCGCCAGCGTGCGCGCGGTACATCCCGGCCAACCGCACGCAGTGCACGCGAGCCACGACGGTACGCTGCGCACGCACCGTGCACGCTGGCTGATCGACGCCTCGGGCCGCGCCGGCCTACTGCGCCGCCAGTTCGGACTCACCGAGGACAATGGCCACCATATCGGCGCTGCCTGGCTGCGCGTGAACGCGCGCCTGCACCTCGACCACTGGTGCGACGACCCGGCATGGCGCGACCGCTGCGTGCCGCGGGAACGCTGGCGCTCCACCAACCACCTGTGCGGCCCCGGGTACTGGGTATGGCTGGTGCCGCTGGCATCCGGTGCGCATTCCATCGGCATCGTGGCCGACGCGTCGCTGCACCCTGTGGAAACGTTCAACACGTTCGACCGCGCGCTGGCCTGGCTGGACGTGCACCAACCGGCGCTGGCGCGCGAGCTGCAGCCGCACCGCGACGCGCTGCTCGATTTCCGCTTCCTGCGCAACGTGTCCTACGGTTGCCGGCAGGTCTTCAGCGCCGACCGCTGGGCCCTGACCGGCGAAGCCGCCATGTTCCTGGATCCGTTCTATTCCCCCGGATCGGACTTCATCGCCATCGGCAACGGTTACATCACCGAACTCGTGGCGCGTGATTTCTCGGGACGGATGGACGCGCGTGCCGTGCGCCACTTCCAGCAACTGTTCCTGTCTTTCTACCGCAACACGCTGGAGCTCTACCGCGGGCAATACGCGCTGTTCGGGAACGCGCGCGTGATGACCGCCAAGGTGCTGTGGGATTACACCTACTATTGGGGCGTGCTG